>CAZSUQ010000414.1:0-5335 GCA_964609935.1 uncultured Thermodesulfobacteriota bacterium
CCACCACATTGGGGTCCTTGTAGTAGTATTTTCCGGTTCCGCTTATGGGCACCCCGTCCATGAAGTTGGCCGGCTGTCCGCCGATGCCGCCCAGGGTGGATTCGAACAGGACGATGCCTGCCTGCAGGGCGGCCAGGACGTTGGCCAGTCCCCAGCCCCGTGTGACATGGAAGTGGGCCAGGTGGATGTCCGGTCCGGGGATCTCGTCCGTGATCATGCTGAAATACTCGTAGACCTTGTGGGGAGGTGCGGATCCGTCGTGATCCGCATGCTCGATGTCGTCGATACCGAGATCCAGGAAACGCTTGGTGAACTCCACCGCCTTGCCGAGTTCGGTGGGGCCCTCGATGGGGCAGCCCCAGATCGTGCTCACGGTTCCGCAGACCTTGACGTCCACTTCATGGGCCTTCTTGACGGCGCGCTCGGCTATTTTCCAGTATTCCTCAAGGGTCATGCCAGAATTCCTCTTGTGGTGGGACTCACTCGTGGAGACCATCATAACGATCCGATCCGGTCCCCAGCCTTCCTGTCGGGCCTGGACGGCTCGATCCACGGCCCGCTCGTTTATGGTCACCACGGAGGTCTCTACCTCGGGCAGCCTGTCTGCCACCCGCTTGCTGGCCCGAAAGCGCTTGAGTAACTCATCCGCGTCACGGAACTGGGGCATGACCTTGGGCGAGCCGAAGTTTGTCAGCTCGATTCGTTTGTACCCGGCCAGAACGAGCTGCTCGGCCACCCAGAGCTTTGCATCCGTGGGGATGAACTTCTCTTCGTGCTGGAAGCCGTCCCGTACGGTGATGTCTCCAAGAATGACTTTGTCGGGATACGAAAGCTGTCTTGTTGTCGTCATGGATTGTCTCCTTCAGAAGGGTCCTTCTTTTTTATTTTCCCTTGTATTGTGGTTTTCGCTTCTCCTTGAAGGCCTGAAGGCCCTCAAGACGGTCTTCGGTGGGGATGCAGTGCCAGTAAGCGGTTGATTCGATGTTCATGGCCACGTCCAGCGGTGCGTCCATGCCCTTGTTGATGGCGAACTTGGCCTGCTGGATGGCGATGGGCCCGTTCCGACCTATTTGCGCCGCGATTTCCCGGCAGGCCTCCGGGAGTTCCTCTGCGGGCACCACGCGGTTGACCAGCCCCACGGCCAGGGCCTCCTCGGCCGTGATCCTTTTTGCCGTGAAGATCAGCTCCTTTGCCCTGGCCACGCCCACGATCCTCGGAAGGCGCTGGGTTCCCCCGGCCCCGGGGATGATGGCCAGGCTCGTCTCCGTGAGGCCCATCAGGGCACTGTCGGCCGCGATCCGGATGTCGCAGGCCATGGCCAGTTCCAGGCCGCCTCCAAAGGCAAAACCGTTGATGGCGGCGATGACCGGCCTGTTCAGGTTCTCCAGGGCGGTGAAGGTTGAGCGGATCTTCAGGATGAAGCGCCTGACCTCCTCCTCTGACATGCCTGCACGTTCCTTCAGGTCCGCACCCGTGGAAAAGGAGGGCTTCTTCCCCTGGCTTCCGGTGATCACGATCACCTTGGCTCCCGGGTTGAAGTTCGCCTCCTCGATGGCCTGGCTGAAGGTGTCCAGCAGGGCCCGGCTGAATGCGTTCAGTGCATCGGGCCGGTTCAAGGTCAGGGTCAGAACCCCGTCCGACAGGTGGGAAAGAAGAACGTCATCTTCCATGTGCGTCTTTCTCCTCTCTTCTTCTTTCGCTAGAAGCGGAAATTTCCAAGCACCGTGTCCGGTACGGGCTTGAGCAACGAGATTTCCAGGGCGGTGGCGAGCGTGTCGCGGATGTCCCTGAAACAGAGGACCCCGTCGGTCAACAGCCTTGCCGAACAGTAGAAGGGATGGGCCTCCCCGTCGTACTTGTCCATCATGCGCTGCCGAAAGGCGGCCTCCTCCTCCTCGCTCATCTCCTTGCCCTTCAGTTTTCGATTACGTTTTTCCAATGTGAGCAGGACAAAGGCTGCGGACTGTCCGGACATGACGGATGTTCGTGCCCGCATGGTGGAGAAAAGGAAGTGGGGCTTGTAGGCACGCCCGCACATCCCGTAGTTGGCGGCCCCGTGGTCCGGTCCGATGACGAGCTGAATCCTGGGAACGCGGGCATTGGAAACCGCACGGACCATGTTGGCCCCATGCTTTCCGATCCCGGCGTGTTCGGACTGGGTGCCCACCATGTAGCCGGGGGAGTTCTGAACGAAGAGCAGGGGGGTCTTGTCCTTGGAGCAGCGGTTGATGAATTCCGTGGCCTTCTGTGCCGACTGGTGGAAGATGATCCCGGTCTTGTTGGATGCAACCACCCCCACCGGGATCCCCTTGAGAAAGATCTTGCCGCACACGATGTTGTCACCTCGCCCGGGTGCGTAATCCCTCTTGTACTCGCGGAAAGGGTAGCCGTCCGCAATGTGTGCAATCACCTCCCTTGCGTCGATGGCGCGGTAGATGTTTGAAGGGAGGATGTCGTAAAGCCCTTCCGCCGGTCGGTAGGGCGCGATCTCCTGGCGCCTGTCCATGTGGATCTTCTGCAGGGGTTCGTGCGCCAGGATGTCCCGGACGCGTTCAATGGCCTCGTCCTGGCTCTGGCAGAGGTGGTCCGCCCCTCCGGAGATATGGGTGTGAACATAGCCCCCTCCCAGGTCCTCGGCCGTCACCTCCTCTCCCAGGGCAGCCTTGACCAGGGGCGGTCCGCCAAGGAAGGAGTAGGACATCTTGTGAATCATGATGGCTTCACAGGCCAGAAACACCATGTAGGCGCCGCCGGCCGTGTTCCCGCCCGTGGAGAGGGTGATCTGCTTGAGCCCTATAGCGGACAGTCGGCACATGTTGTAGAACATGCTCCCGAAATGCCCGTCGTCCGGAAACACCTCGTCCTGCATGGGGAGGAATGCGCCTCCGGAGTCGGCGATGTAGATGATGTTCAGGCCGCAGTTTTCCGCAATCGCCTGGGCCCGCATGTGTTTTTTCAGGGTGATGGGGAAGTAGGTTCCGGCCTTCACGCGACTGTCGTTGGCGATGATCATGGTCCAGTTGCCGTGAATCCTGCCGATCCCTGTGACCACCCCGCCGCAGGGGACGTCGTCCACCTCCGGGTAGTTCATGCCAAAACCGGCAAGCATGCCCAGTTCAAGAAAGCCGGTCCCAGGGTCAATGAGCTTCCCGATAAGATCCCGAACGGGTTGTTTCTTCTGCTTGGCCAGTTTTTCCACGGCCTTCTGCCCGCCGGGAAACATGGCCGCATCCATGCGTTCAGCAAGCTTCTCTTCCTCACGGATCCAATGCACTTTGTTCTCGCTGCCCGGATTGCCTGTCTCTTCCATTGGTTCAGCCTTTTTTCTCTGGAGGGGGTTTTGGTAAATAGTTGGTTATTGTTAAAGTTTACAATAACAAATATATTGACATTTGTCAACATTTAAATTATCCTGTTCTTAGAAAATCAGCCTGGAGGATGCAGCATCCAGGGGAACCTTCCATGAGGGGCGAGGGATTCATTCAGGATCATGAACCTTGGAGCGGTGCTCAGAAAAGAGAGGAAGAAGCGCGACCTGACCCTGAAGGTCGTTGCTGAGCAGGCAGGCATATCCCAGGGATTCCTGTCGCAGATCGAGAATGACGTGAACTCGCCTTCCGTGGATACCCTGGTGAAGATCTGCGACGCCATGGGGCTGGAAGCCGGCCATGTGATCAAGCAGGCGGGAAGGCAGGAGCGGCTGTCCGTGATCCGAAAATCCGATTGGAAGGACCTGGAGTTTCCTCCTTCCGGTTTTGTCACGAGACGCTTCTATTCGCCTGAAAGAAGGAGAATCATTGACAGCTCGATCCTGGCCATCGAGCCGGGCGGGAACATCCCGATACGAAAGAATATCAAGAACGGACAGGAGACGCTCTGTGTTCTGACGGGCGCTGTCCGACTTGTCCACGGCAATGACAATGTGGTATTGAATGCCGGTGATTCGGTCCATTTCTATTCCAATCCCGAGAATCAAAAGATCACCAATGAGTCAAAGATCGTGACGGTGGTGTTCTGGGTCGGCACGCTCTAACCCGGAAATTGCATGTTTGCAACGCTCGTAGTCGAAGGCTTCATGCAAGATCCGGATTCGCCCTCAAGCCGTGCCGGCAGGACGCGGACGGTTCCTTCCATGAATCGCCCTTTGAACGCGGTGCTGTCACCACGTCGGGCTGCATCCTCTTTCCTGTTTCCCCGGTCCCTGCCGGAGGAGGTCCCTGAAAGGGAACAAGATGATTTTTGATTTCCATTCACACGTCTTCCCGCCGGAGGTCATTGAGAACAGGAGCCGGTTTACAAAGCAGGATGCAGCCTTTGATCTCATCTACTCGGATCCGGATGCAAGGATGGTCACGGCGGAAGGGCTGCTGGAGGCGATGGACCGGGACGGTGTGGACAAATCGGTGATCTGCGGGTTTCCCTGGTCGGACCCCGGAATCGTAAAGATGACCAACGATGTTCTCCTGGATGCACAACAGCGGTATCCGGACCGGCTCTATGCCTTCTACACGCCCGCCCTGTTCGGAAGCGACGAGGCGGTCATGGATGCCGAGGACGGCCTCCAGAAGGGAATGAAGGGGATCGGAGAGACCGCCTTTTACACATCCAGGATGGGCCGGGAAGCCTGGTCCTATGTGAGAGCCCTGGCACAGGTGGCCGGGAACAGGGGTGTCCCGTTTCTCCTTCATGTGAATGAGCCCATTGGCCATGTCTATCCCGGCAAGGTGGATATCCGGCTGAGGGACGTCTGGGCCTTTGCCGCCGAGCAGCCTGAACTGACCCTTGTGCTGGCGCACTGGGGAGGGGGGCTGTTCTTTTACGAACTCATGGAGAGCGTGCACCGTTCCATTCAAAACATCTACTACGACACGGCGGCCTCTCCCTTTCTTTACGCGCCCGCGGTTTACAGGATCGCTCTGGAGATTCTGGGCCCGGAGCGGATCCTGTTCGGCAGTGACTTCCCTTTGATCAACCCTTCACGTTATGTGAAGGAGATGCAGGAAGCCGGTCTCTCGGAAATGGACCGGAAGAAGATCCTCGGGCAGAACGCGCTTGCCCTGTTCAATGAAGGCCCGCGACAGCAGTGAACAACTCGAACCGTGTCTTGGAGGAGGAGCGAATGGACCATGCACAATACCGTGAACACCTGCAGGGAATCTTTTCGGCCGGGTTGAAGGCGGTGGACCCGTTTGAATCGGTGACACGGGCCGTGGAGAGAAAGGGAGAAGAGATCCTCGTGGGGAAAAGGTCCTATCACCTCAAAGACTACGATCGGATCCTGGTTGTGGGCGCGGGCAAGGCGGGGGCTCCCATGGCCCTTGCGATGGAGAAGATC
>CAZSUQ010000415.1:0-5332 GCA_964609935.1 uncultured Thermodesulfobacteriota bacterium
ACTGGGGCGCCTCCTGCGCGAGGACACGGAGTTCGGCCTGGGATGGTACAACTTCTATTGCCTCGCCTCGAACCGCTCCATGAGCCAGTGGAGCTTCGAGGACATGGCCCTCACCGGCTGCTCCACGGTGTTCGTGGGCGTGGAGTCCAAGTTCGCCCACGAACACGGTTATGGGAAAAAGGAGGGGTTGAACCACAAGGAGATGTTCGACGGTCTGCACCGGGTGGGCATCCTCAGCACCGGTGCCTGGATGGTGGGCTTTGATTTTCAGAACCGAGAAAACATCGAAGAGGACCTGCAGGATTTCATCAACCTGGCCCCGGCCATGCAGCAGCTGACCCGCGTCTGTCCCTTCCCCCCCACGCCCATCTGGAAGCAGCTGAAAAAAGAGGGCCGGATACGCAAGGATTTCTCCTGGGAGGAGGTGAGTTTTTATGGGGGTGGGGGGATGGTGATGAACAACTTCTACGAACACGAGATCATGGAGATCATCGAGAGAGGGTACAGGCTTCTGTACGAAACCCATGGCGCGTCCATCGCCCGGATCATACGCGTGAACCTCCTGGGATACGAGTACTTCATGGAGAACCGGCACCGCAATAAGTACTTCGAGGACCGGGCGTTCTATCACCGGCGGCTCGCCTACTCGTTTTTCCCGATCCTCAAGGCGCTGGAGATCTACGCGCCCAACAGCACGGTACGCAAGAAGATGAAGGAGATCCGCAGGATGTACATCCGCCTGCTGGGCAAACCCACCGGTTTTCAGAACACGCTGGAAAGGACCTTCTCCCTGGCATCCGGAGCGTCTAGACTGCTGGACCTCCTCTACCCCGCGGACAACACCCTTGTTGAAGAGGCGTTCAAGAAATACAGCTATGACAAGCCGGCCCCGGCCTGGCCTGCATGCCCGTACCGAGTGGAATACCCCCACCGCACCCGCAGGTTCAGCCTGGAACTGCAGGCCAAGAAAACACTCCGCCAGGCCCTTGCAGGGGTGGAAAGGGTGGGCAAGGTGATGGACCGGTCCCGGCGGGACCGAGCGGACAAGGACGTCCCGCCCGGCGCCTTCGGCATCTTTCTCTGACAACAACCCGCTGTCGAGAGGGTTTGTTCAGCCATGCTCCCCAAAGACCAGCCTCTTCCCAAGAAAAGGGTCGACCTCGGAGACGTCCGGATCGCATACACTGATGCGGGAGAAGGCTCGGCGATCCTGCTCGTCCATGGGATCCCCACATCCGGCTACCTGTGGCGGAACGTGATCCGGGAGCTGCAGGGGGAATTCCGCCTGATCGCACCCGATCTCATGGGCCTGGGCGACACGGATACTCCGCTGGACCATCGCTACGACATGGAGGCCCAGGCCGAAAAGCTGCTGGAACTGGCGGACCACCTCGGCCTGGAGACCTTCACCCTCGTGTGTCACGACCAGGGGGGCGCGGCTTCCCAGTGGCTCGCGGTGCATCATCCGCAACGCATCGAGAGGTTCATCATCACCAACTGCGTCTGCTACGACAACTGGCCTGTTCCCATCGTGTCCCACTTCATGAAAATGTTCCACATAAAGCCCCTTGCAGAGTTTTTCCGCATCACCGGCATAGGGAAGTGGTGGGGAAGGTCCCCGGTGGGGATTCGCCTGGGCGTCCACGATCCGGCGGCGGTGTCGGACTTCGCCATCGAGGAGTACATGAAGGTGAGCGTCATGGGCCCGGACAAGTTCGAACAGTTCAGACGTTTCACGCTCGCCGGGGACTGCCGGTGTACAGTGGAGGCGGCCGGGAAGTTCGGCGAATTCCGGCGGCCCACAATGATCATCTGGGGCGGCAACGACCGCTGGCTCAATGTTTCCTGGGGCCGCAGGCTCTACGACGACATCGCCGGGGCCAGGCGGATGGAGGTGGTCCCCTTTGCAGGCCACTTCCTCCAGGAGGAAAAGCCGGAACTCCTGGCGAAGTACATTCGGGAGTTCATGAGCGAGCGCTGAAGGGAGTTACACCTCCACCTTTTAAGCATCAAGGCGTTCTCTCGAGATCTCGCCTTCATATCTCATGCCGACTCGGCAAAGAAATCCGTCCCCCAGGTTTTTACACTGTTTTCCATACCTGCCCACCCGGTGTTCTTCTCAAAACGAATTCTTATCGACTCAAAACGTTGAACAACCTCTGACAGGAGCATGTCAGGAGAAATACGATCTCACCCCATCATTCTGTAAACGAAATATCCGGTCACCACATTTTTGCGCTCCGAGTGAATGTGCGCTTTTGTTGCCTTGCCCGAGGGGACGGTCTACCATAATCAATTCATGTGAGAACCCGACCGGTTCGCTGAACCTGCCTTCCCCGGTGGAGCCTTTCCCGGGGAAAGAGGGAGCGCTTCAATATGAACTCGCTGTTTATCGCCGTGGGGGCGGCCGTCTTCTATGTGCTGGCATACCATACCTATGGGAAATATCTTGCAAGAAGGATTTTCCGCCTGAACCCCGACGCAGTCTGCCCGAGCGAGGCCCTCAAGGACGACGTGGACTTCGTGCCCACGAGGAAACCGATCCTCTTCGGCCATCACTTCACTTCCATTGCCGGAACCGGGCCCATTGTGGGGCCGGCCATTGCCATCATCTGGGGATGGGTTCCCGCCCTGATCTGGGTCCTCCTGGGATCCATTCTCATGGGGGCCGTTCACGACTTCGGGGCCATGGTGGTGTCGCTGAGAAACCGGGGGCGGTCCATCGGCGACGTGGCGGCCGGGATCATCAACCGCCGTGTCCGTGTCCTGTTTCTCGTGATCATCTTCTTTGAACTCTGGATCGTGGTGGCCGTGTTCGGCCTTGTCATCGCCATCGTGTTCAATATGTATCCCCAGGCCGTGATCCCTGTCTGGCTCGAGATCCCCATCGCGGTGTGGCTCGGGCACATGATCTACAGGAGGGGCAGGGCTCACCTGCCCATGAGCATCCTTGCCGTGGCGGTCATGTATGCCACCGTGGTCATCGGGGCCTATGTACCCGTGAAGATGCCCGAGATGTTCGGTCTGAGCCCCACCGCTCTCTGGGTCATCGTGCTCCTGGCCTATGCCTACATTGCCTCCATCCTGCCTGTCCAGACCCTGCTGCAACCCAGGGACTACATCAACTCCCATCAGCTATTCGTTGCCATGGTCCTGCTCGCCCTGGGGATCCTCTGGGCGCGGCCGCCCATGGTCGCTCCTGTAGCAGACCTCGATCCCACGGGGGCTCCACCCCTCATGCCCATGCTCTTTGTCATCATTGCCTGTGGGGCCATCTCCGGGTTTCATTCCCTTGTGGCATCGGGCACGTCGTCCAAGCAGTGCGACACGGAAGCAAGCTCGCTGTCCATCGGTTTCGGGGGTATGCTCCTGGAGGGCATGCTCGCGGTCTTCGTGGTGATAGCGTGCGGAGCGGGGCTGGCCCTCGGCCTTACAAAGGGGGGGGAGACCTTTGCCGGGATTGCGGCATTCAACCAGCAATACGCAGACTGGACCGCAGCTTCCGGACTGGGTGCCAAGGTGGCGGCCTTTGTGGTGGGTGCGGCGAACATGATCGAGCGGATCGGAATTCCCCCCAATATCACCATGACCATCATGGGGGTTTTTGTGGTTTCCTTTGCCGCCACGACCCTGGATACGGCCACGCGGCTGCAGCGCTACATCGTGACTGAACTGGGCGAGGCCGTCAGGCTCCCTTTTCTCAAAGAAAAGCACCCTGCCACGATGGTTGCGGTGGGGACCGCACTCGTCCTTGCCTTTCACGAAGGGAGCGGCAAGGGTGCCCTCACGCTATGGCCCCTTTTCGGGACCGTGAACCAGCTTCTTGCCGGGCTGGCCCTGCTGGTGGTGACCATCTACCTGGTCCGGCAACGGGCCCCGATCATCTATACGCTCCTCCCCATGATCTTCATGCTTACCATGACAGGGTGGGCCATGGTGTGGAACCTGAACAACTTCTATCACCACGCAGACTGGATGCTCTTTGCCGTGGGGCTCTGCGTCTTTGCCCTGGAGGTGTGGATGGTAACGGAAAGCGTCCTCATCCTGAGGCATGTTTACGGCCTTCATAAAACAGAGAGCCACATACCGTACTCACCGGGTTAGAACATGGCTCGAGGGTGAACCTTCTTCGTGAGAAGATATTGAGGACACGTATGAATAGAAACCGTATGGGCTCAAACGGACGCAGGAGCCTTTTTGCCGGATGTCACATCCCTGTCGCCTGGAAATCCGTCCTGATCCCGGGCCTTGTCCTGCTGGGCGCCCTCGCTTTCCTGTCCTGCTCCTTTTCCGGCAGGACTGCCATGGCGAAGCCGCCACATGTTGGAAACGGGGTCGTGGCCTCTTCCCACCCCCTGGCAACGGAGATCGGCCTGAAGGTGTTGGAGGGAGGGGGAAACGCGATTGACGCAGCCGTTGCCGTGGGACTGGCCCTGGGCGTGGTGGATCAGTTCAACTCCGGCCTTGGCGGGGGAGGGTTCCTGTTGATCCGGCTCGCCGGAGGACGTGTCATTGCCATCGATGGTCGTGAGAAGGCCCCTGGGAACGCCACCAGGGACATGTACATCAGGAACGGGGAATACATCCCGTCCCTGAGCAAAGAGAGTGTCCTGGCCGTTGGGGTCCCCGGGATGCTGGCTGCCTATGCAAAGGCGCTGGAGGTTGCAGGGACACGCTCCCTGGAGGAGCTCATCCGGCCTTCCATCCTGCTGGCCCGGGAGGGGTTTCCCCTTGATGAGAACTATGTCTCCCGGTACCGGAGAGCCGTGGACAAGCTGAGCAGGGACCCCGCCTCTGCGGACGTCTATCTTCACGAGGACGGCTCGCAGCTTCCGTTGGGCGAGATCTTCCGTCAGCCGGATCTTGCAGAGACCTATGGCCGTATCGCGGAAGAAGGCCCGGGGTATTTCTACCGGGGGGATTTTTCCCGCAGGCTTGCCTCCTACATGAAGGAGAAGGGCGGGCTCATCACGGAAGAAGACATGCTGCGATACAGGGCCGTACTGCGGGAGCCCGTGAGGGGATCCTACAACGGATACGAGGTCTACGGCATGCCGCCGCCGAGTTCCGGGGGTGTTCATATTCAGCAGATCCTCAACATGCTCGAGCTGTCGGGCGCCCTCAAAGGGAGGTCCGAATGGGGCGTGGACACGGTTTTCCGGACATCCAGGTTCATGTCCAGGGCGTTTCAGGACCGCGCCGTGTATCTTGGTGACGGTGATTACTGCCCGGTGCCTGTAAAGCGACTCATCAGCAGGGAATATGCCGAAAAGATGATGGCGGATGTATCGGAAGGGTCCGCATCTCAGGGAGCCGGCAAAGGGAATGAAGA
>CAZSUQ010000416.1:0-5318 GCA_964609935.1 uncultured Thermodesulfobacteriota bacterium
CACATATTCCCGCAGGGGATGGCCTCTCAGGTAGAACCCGAGAGCCTCTAAATCGAAGGCAACTCGCTCCGAAACGCTCCATTCCTGGACCTCCGGCTGGTCCCCGGGGAGTGTTTTGTCCCAGGCAGGCTCTTTCTCAACGCTCTCCATATCAAACAGAATCCCCTGGGAGGACTCCCGATCGGCCTGCAACCGGTTCCCACGCTCCGTGGCCTCCTCAAGCCTCGCAAGGACCGAGGCTCGCCAGCCACCACTGATCTGATCAAACGCACCGGCCTTGACAAGAGACTCCATGACCCGACGGTTGACCTTCTTCAGGTCCACTCGAGCACAGCAGTCATACACCGAGGCGAAGGGGCCCTTCGCTCCCCTGGCTTCCATAATGGACTCTACAGCCCCCTTGCCGATGTTCTTCACGGCACCGAGACCGAATCGAATGCGACCGTTTGCGGCAGTGAAGTCACACGCGCTTTCGTTGATGTCGGGCGGGTCCACCGGGATATCCATGTCCCTGCAGTAGTGGATGTACCGGATGAGCTTGTCCGTCCTGTCCTCTTCTGAAGTGAGCAGGGCCGCCATGTACTCCACAGGATAGTTAGCCTTCAGGTAAGCGGTCTCGTAGGCCACCATAGCATAGGCGGCGCTGTGAGATTTGTTGAAGCCGTATTCGGCAAACTTCTTGATGAGATCGTAGATTTCCTCGGCCTTGCCCCTGTCAATGCCCTTTTTCTTTGCGCCGGCCAAGAAGTGTTTCCTCTGCTCCTTCATCTCGCTCTCGTCCTTTTTGGACATGGCCCTACGCAGGACATCGGACTCCCCCATGGAGAAGCCGCCAATCAAGGTGGCGATCTGCATGACCTGCTCCTGATAGACAATCGCACCGTAGGTATCCTTCAAGGTTTCCTGGAGCGCCGCATGTGGATACCGAATCTTTGATCTTCCATGTTTTCTCTTGATGAAATCTTTGTCCATTCCACTCTTGAGGGGACCGGGCCTGTAGAGCGCAACCAGGGCGATGATCTCTTCGAAAGTCTCTGGCCTCAGTTGTTTCAACAGGTCACGCATGCCAGCGCTTTCCAACTGGAAAATACCGTCCGCATCTCCCTGAGCCAGGAGTTCGTAGGTCTTGGAATCGTCCAGAGGGACCTTTTCCATATCGATCCGAACCCCGTGGTTCTCTTCAATCAGTTCCAGGGCTTTCTGAATGACCGTCAACGTCTTCAATCCGAGAAAATCGAACTTGATGAGTCCCAGATCCTCCAGGGGTTTCATGGAGAACTGCGTGGAGACGATGCCGGTTCTCGGGTCCTTGTAAAGCGGGGCGATGTCGGACAGAGGAGAACTGGAAATCACGATGCCGGCCGCATGTGTGGATGCGTGGCGGTTCAAGCCCTCCAGCGTCTTTGCATAGGAGAAAAGCTCCGCCGCTTTGGGATCGTTCTCCATGACCTCCTGCAGGGCGGGCTCTTTTTCGAGGGCAACTTCCAGGTTCACCTTCGGTCCTTCCGGGATCATCTTGGCCAGCTTGTCCACCTCACCGTAAGGAAGCCCCATGACCCGACCCACTTCCCGCACGACCGCTTTGGCCTTCATCTTTCCGAAGGTGATGATCCGGGCCACATACTCCTCGCCGCCGTACTTGTCCAGCACGTACTGGATCACCTCCTCCCTTCGGTGTTCACAGAAATCCACATCGATATCCGGCATGCTGATTCGTTCCGGGTTGAGGAATCGCTCGAAGAGGAGCTGGTAGGGGAGCGGATCGATGTCCGTGATCCCAAGAGAAAAAGCCACCAGGCTTCCTGCGGCCGAACCCCGCCCGGGGCCAACGGGAACGCCATGGGTTTTTGCATAGTGGATAAAGTCGTAAACGATCAGAAAGTATCCCGCATACCCCATCCGCTGGATAACCCCCAACTCCATCTCGAGCCGCTCGAGATAGACCTGCCGAGCCTCCGACGTTACGGGCGTCCCCTCACGCACGCCCTTCTCTTCCATCCGCTTCTCGAATCCTTCCCGTACCTTTTTCTCCAGGAAGCTGTCCAGGGTTTCCGTTTTCGGGATTTCGAATTTCGGGTAATGATACAGATCGAACTCCATCTTCACGTTACACCGCTCGGCCAGCAAAAGGGTGTTTTTCAGGGCCTCGGGAACGTGTCCGAAAGATGCCCACATCTGTTCCGGGCTCTTGAGGAAGAAATGGTCCGTAGGGAATCGCATACGGTCCGGGTCTTCCAGTTGCTTGTTCGTTTGGATACAGAGCAGGACATCGTGACTGCGCGCGTCCTCCTGGAGCAGGTAATGACAGTCGTTCGTGGCGACCAGGGGGATGGACAGGGTGCGTGAAAGATCGAGGAGGGCTTCATTCACCTTTTTCTGGTCTCGAATCCCATTCTCCTGTATCTCGAAAAAGAAGCGGTTGTCATCAAAGATCTCGCGATACGCCTCCGCCACTTTTCTTGCCTTGTCGGTCTCTCCTTTCAGGATGCACGAGGGAACCTCCCCTGCCAGGCAGGCACTCAGGGCGATCAGCCCTTTGTTGTGAACCTGCAGCAACTCCTTGTCCACCCGGGGTCGGTAGTAAAAACCTTCCGTGTACCCGGCGCTTAACAGTTTGCACAGGTTGCGGTACCCTTCTTCATTCTCTGCAAGGAGAACAAGGTGATAGGCCGCCTCGGAAATCCCGTGCGCCGATTTCTCCTTTCGATTACCGGGCGCCACATAGACTTCCGATCCCAAAATTGGCTTGCACCCGGTCTTTTGGGCTTCCTTGTAAAACTCCACGGCACCGAACAGGTTTCCATGGTCCGTTACAGCCACCGCAGGCATTCCCAGTTCCCTCACCTTCTGACAGAGGGACTTGATGCGGATGCAACCGTCCAAAAGGCTGTACTCCGAATGCAGGTGAAGGTGAACGAATTCTTTCCCTGGCATATCGGTCTCCCTATGTGGTCATGCCGAGAGGCGATCTCGAAACCCCACGGCCAAGGGGGTGGTTGTCAAATGCTTTTATTCGTTTGGTTTCAATGCCTGGCCAGAAGGATTCTCCATCATTCCCTCTTGGTATGATCGCAGGCCGTCACTCCCATTCAATCGTGCCGGGCGGCTTTGAGGAGATGTCGTAGACAACGCGGTTGACGCCGTCCACTTCGTTGATGATCCGATTGGAAATGGTGGCAAGGAGTTCGTAGGGAAGGCGGACCCAGTCCGCTGTCATACCGTCCCGGCTGTGCACGGCGCGCAGGGCAATCACGTGCTCGTAGGTCCTTTCGTCACCCATCACGCCAACGGTCCGAACCGGTAGAAGAACGGCAAACGCCTGCCAGATAGACTCGTACTGTCCGGCCTGCTTGATTTCCTGCTGCACGATGTGGTCCGCTCGCCTCAGGATCCGCAATCGATCAGACGTAATCTCTCCGAGGATGCGAACCGCAAGGCCCGGCCCCGGGAACGGTTGCCGTTGAACGATCTCCTCGGGCAAACCCAGGGTTCTCCCCACCAGGCGAACCTCGTCCTTGAACAGCTCCCTGAGCGGCTCCAGAAGCTTGAGATTCATCGTCTTGGGGAGTCCGCCCACGTTGTGGTGCGTCTTGATCTTCGCCGAGGGGCCCTTCTGAGAAACGCTCTCGATCACGTCAGGATAGAGGGTCCCTTGAGCCAGAAAACTTGCCCCCTTGCAGTTGGCGACCTGGCTTTCGAAGACGCGGATAAACTCCCGCCCGATGATCTTCCGCTTCTTCTCCGGGTCCACGACGCCTTTGAGCTTCTTGAGAAAACGGTCGGATGCATCCACGTAGATGAGCGGAATCTTGAAGGCCCCTTCGAAGATCTCCCGCACACCCTCGGCCTCGTTGCGACGCAACAGGCCGTTGTTCACGAAGATACAGTAAAGTCTTTCCTTGATGGCCCTGTGGAGGAGAACAGCCACCACGGAAGAATCCACCCCTCCACTGAGCGCACAGATCACACGTCCGCCCTTCACCCGGGAGCGCACGGACCGGATGTTGTGATCGATGAAGGAGTGCATGGTCCACGTGGGGCTGCACCTGCAGACCCGGAAAAGGAAGTTCTGCAGGATTTCCTCCCCCTGGGGGGTGTGGTGAACCTCCGGGTGAAACTGGAGGCCGAAGATCCTCTTCTTCGCGTTTGCAACAGCGGCAAACGGAGCACCTGTGCTGCTTGCAATGCACTGAAATCCTTCCGGAAGCCCTTCGATCCTGTCCGAGTGGCTCATCCACACCTTCAGGCGATCCTCCTCGTCTCCCAGGCCGTGGAACAGCTCATGGTCGGCCTCAAAGGAGATCTCGGCCCCGCCGTATTCTCGTACATCCCCACGTAATACGTTTCCGCCGCACTGGTGTGCGATCCATTGCATCCCGTAGCAGATCCCCAGGACAGGGATTTTGCCCTTGAGCAGCCCTGGGTCACCGCGTGGTGCGTTCTTTTCGTAAATGCTGGCAGGCCCCCCGGAGAGGATGATACCGGATGGGTCCATCCGGAGGATCCGGCTCCAGGAAAGGTCAAAGGGATGGACCTCGCAGTAAACATGCTGTTCCCGAACCCTTCGGGCGATGAGCTGCGTGTACTGCGACCCGAAGTCCAGGATCAGCACGGACCCGTTCAGCTTACCCTTCTTCTTCGTCTTTCCCTTCTTTACGGTCACGATGGCTCCATCCTCGTTCATTCCACACGGTAGTTCGGTGCTTCCTTGGTGATAATGACATCGTGCACGTGGCTCTCCTTCAGCCCGGCGGCCGTGATGCGGAAAAACCTGGCCTTGGAGGCAAGCTCAGTAACGGTCCCGCAACCCGTGTACCCCATTCCTGAACGAACGCCGCCCACAAACTGGAAAAGGCTTTCGGAAAGGGGCCCTTTGTAAGGGACGCGACCCACGATCCCTTCGGGTACGAGCTTCATTTCCTCTGCGCCCTCATCCTGGGCGTAACGGTCCCTGCTCCCCTCCTTCATGGCTTCCACAGAGCCCATCCCCCGGTATGCCTTGTAGCTCCTCCCCTGGTAAAGGATGAGGTCCCCCGGGCTCTCGTCGGTTCCGGCAAACATGCCCCCGATCATGACGGTCTCCGCGCCGGCGGCAAGGGCCTTGGTAATGTCCCCGGAATACTTGATCCCTCCGTCGGCAATGACGGGGATGTCGTATTTCTTCGCCATCCGGCTGCACTCGAAAATGGCGGTAAACTGCGGCACACCCACGCCAGCCACGATTCGGGTCGTACAGATGGAACCGGGACCGACCCCCACCTTGACGCAATCGGCGCCTGCACGGATGAGGTATTCGGTTCCATCGGCCGTGGCCACGT
>CAZSUQ010000417.1:0-5309 GCA_964609935.1 uncultured Thermodesulfobacteriota bacterium
GTCAATGAAATAGCTCACCAGAAGAGACAGGTCTTCTTTTCGATCCCGTAACAGCGGCAGGCTGACGGGCAGGACGTTGAGCCGGTAGTAGAGATCCTCCCGGAAGCTCCCCTTGTTCATTTCCTCCTGAAGGTTTCGATTCGTGGCGGCCAGTATCCTCGCATCCACGTGCAGGGTCTGTGTGCCCCCGATCCGTTCGAACTCCATGTCCTGGAGAACCCGGAGAAGCTTTGCCTGAAGTTCGGGCGAGATCTCCCCGATTTCATCGAGAAAGAGTGTGCCCCCATCCGCAAGCTCGAAGCGCCCGACCTTCCTGCGTATGGCGCCGGTGAACGCCCCCTTCTCGTGACCGAACAGCTCGCTTTCCAGCAGGCCTTCCGGGAGGGCGGCACAGTTGACCTTGATAAACGCCCCTTCGCAGCGCTTGCTCAGGCGATGAATTGCCCGTGCCACGAGTTCCTTTCCGGTCCCGGTTTCACCGAGAATGAGCACGGGCTGATCCAGGGGAGCCGCCTTTTCGATGAACCGGAACACCTCCTGCATGGCATTGCTTGCGCCAACGATCTCCTCGAAGTTGTGCTCTGTCTGGATCTCTTCCTTCAGGTACACGATCTCTTCCTGAAGCTTTTCCTTGAGGCTGTGGATCTCGTCACGCTGTATCCGTATCTCCTCGAAATCCCGCGCATTCCGGATAGCAATGAGGGCAAAGGATGCAAGGGATTGGAGAAACTCCAGATCCTGCTGGGAGAAATGGTGCGTGATCCGGAGGTTGTCCAGGTAGAGGATGCCCAGCAGCCGGTCATCATCGATCATGGGGAGGCAGATGGCGGAACGGAGGTTGTCTTCAGGGGACCCCTGCGTGTCGGCGAGCGACGGATCGTTCCGTGCGTCTCGGACGAGCATGCTTTTGCGGCCCTGGACAACCTCATGAATGATGCTGAGGCCCCGGGCAAAGCTCCCTGCGTCAAGGGATTCCGGTTTCATGTTCCTCGTTGCAAAAACCCTGAGGATGGATCCGGGGAGCAGGGTTGCCCGGGCCGGGAACAGGCTCGGAGATACGTATCTCTCGTCCAGAAGCAGGACCCCCCTTTCAGCCCCGAGCGACTGAAGGGAGAGGTCCAGCATCCGCTCCAGAACCTCCTTCGGGTCCAGGGTGGCGGCAATGAGCCTGCTGGCCTCGAGAAGGGTGTTGAATGCCCGGCTCTCCGGGGACAGGAGGGGTTCCTCCACGATGGCCTGGGAGGTCTCTGGTGTCTCTCCCTCCGCTCGTGCGCCTGCCCGCACCGGCCGGCCGGTGACCCTTCTGTGATGAAACGCCAGCCCTTTCTCCTTGTAGAGCGATGCCGCCCGTTGCCTGTATTCCTCGGCCCCCGGGTCCCCCTGTCTGAAAAGGTGCCCTGCATACTCTTCGTAAGACTGCCCCAGGGGATAATACGCCTCGAGCTTCTCGAGTTCGCTCATTCCCCTCCTGAAGGCCCTTCGGGCTCGCCGCCTTTTCCCCCTCAGGCTGCAGTAGCCGCCCCACAGCGTCCACCACCGGGCCGTGTAAAGGGGAAACCCGATTCCAAGCAGCCGCCCCTTCATCAGGGCGGCCCTTGCAGACCGCAACCACTTCTCTCGTTCCCCCGGGTCCTGCGCCTCCAGCGCCTTTCTCATACAACCAGCGGCCAGGACATAAAACGGCATGATCACATAATAGGAAAAGAGTCGGTTCCGGACGATCACCTGCGTGGACGTCTGCAGCGCCTCGATGCCCTCTTCCAGGCGGTCCCTCATCAGGCAGTAGGCCCCGTACATCCAGAAATGGGATGCGAGGAAAAAGGGGTGTGCGGACCGATCGCATATCTCACGGGCCTTCTGAAAACAGACATCGGCCCTTTCCTCCTCTCCCAGCAACCCCAAGCTCAGGCCGAGGCCTGCCGAGGCACTCAGCATCCCTCTCTCGTCCCCACCCTCTGTGGCCATCTTCTCTATCCGCTGGAAGCAATCCACCGCTCGTCGGTTCTCGCCCCGGGCCCAGAAAACCGACGCCAGGTGCACGTAGGCGGTCTCCAGTTCCCAGCGGTCCTCTGCCTTTTGAAGTCCGGCAATCCCCTTTTCCAGCCCTTCCATGCCATCCTGCAGCTTTCCCCTGTACAGATCCCAGACAGCCATGTAATTGACCGTGTTGGCCACACCCCAGAAGTCCCCCAGCTCTTTCAAGATATTGAGGCTCCTCAGCAGATAGTCGCGCCCCTTCCCGAATCTTCTCATCTGCGCCAGGAAGATGCCGTGAAAACGGAACGCGTCGGCCTGTAATGACGGATCCCCTGACCGCAGGGCAAAGCGAAAGTGGAAAAGGTGAGTCTCGATGCCCTTGAAGCTGTCCGAGAAGCTGTAAAGGTAGGTGAGCTCGCGATAGATGCGCGTTAATTCAAGGATTCTGTGCTTCTCTTCGGCCCGCCTCCCCCCCTTGCCTGAAGGGCGAGGCCTGCCCAGGAACGGAAGGGCCAGCTGAAGCGCCTGGGCAAGGATTGAAACAAGGATAAAAACCCTCTTCCTGTAGATCCTTCTGCCCAGCTTGACCAGGGCATCTTCCAGGTGCTGAATCGCATTGGCCGTGCCGCCTTTCTTGTGAAAGACCGTGCCCACCTTGCGATTCCACGCGGCCTGGGCCAGCTCCGTCTCCTGTTGAGACTGGATCATCCCGTAGGATGTGAGGGCCCTGTCGTATTCTCCGAGAATGTTGTAGAGGTCCCCCAACTGCTCGTGAAGGTAGACGAACCTTTTCTCCCCCCTTTCCACCATTCCCAGGGCCTCTTCGTAATGATGAACCGCTTCCCTGTGCGCATTCTGAAGCTGCGCCCTGTCCCCTGCCCTGATCAGGTATGCCAGAGCCCTGGACCGGTCTCCTGACTGGAGAAAATGGTGAGCCAGGTCGAAAACAGCCTGCCCCTCCTCTTCCCCTGAGATCGCTTCCAGGTGCTCCCCGATCCGGAGATGGATCTTCTTCTTTTCCGCCTCAGGTATCTGGTTGTAGATCGCCTCCCGGATCTTGTCGTGCACGAACTGGTAGGAGATCCTGTCCCCATCGGATGGGATCTCCTCGATGAGCTGCAGCCGGATCCCTTCGTCCAGGCGATCCAGAAGCTCGTACTCCTCCAGGCCGGTGAGAGGCAGCAGGCTGTCAAAAGAGAAGTTCCCCCGCAGGGCGGAAGAGACGGAGAGGGTCTGCCGTGTGGCGGGTGAAATCCCCTGGATTCTTTTCAGGATCAGCTCGATCACGTTCGAAGAGACCATGCTCCTGTGAAGCAAACCCTGCTCGTACGCCCACGATCCATCCTCCGGGTTCTGCTGCAAGACCTCCTTCTCGATGAGGGCCTGCAGGGCTTCCTGAAGGATGAACGGGTTGCCGCGGCTGATCTGGAACAGCTCCTTGTAGAGCATCTGAAAGCCGGACCCGGAGACGGACAGGGCCTCACGAACAAAGGAGCGGACACCCTCGGGGCTCAGGGCGGCAAGGGTGATGGTGCCGGCCCTGTCCGGATGAGATGCGGCCAGTTCCCTCAGCCTCTTGAGATGCGGGTTCCGGAGGGCTTCCTCGGTGCGGTAGAGGCAGGCAATGAGGCAGTTCTGCCCGCCCAGCGAATCAAGATGACGTGCCAGGAGCTGGAAGGACTCCTCCTCGGCCCATTGCAGGTCATCGAGCACGAGCACCAGGGGTGAGCCCGGGGACCCGAGGCAGCCGAGGAATTGAGAAAAGGCTTCCTGGAGCCGTTCACGGCCCTGAATGGGGTCCAGTTCCGGCAGGTCCGACAGGGGACCCAGGAGCTCGGACAGTGCCGGAACAAGCCGGGTGAAGAGAGCCCCGAGGTCTTTCAGGGATCTCCAGAGTCTCTCCTGAAAGGCTCGCTTCTCCTCTCCGGGCCATTCCCTTGCCTCCCCGGCAAACGCCTCCAGGGCCATCCGGTAGGGCTTGTAGGGAATCCGGCTGCCGTACTCATCACACTTGCCGTAAAGGAAAAGCCCCCCCTTCTCCTGGAGGACTTCCCGAAACTCGTTGATGAGCCGGGTCTTGCCGATCCCTGCCTCTCCTTCGATGAGAAGCAATCCCCCCCTGGCAGTCCCGGCATTTTTGAATGCCGTTTTCAGGGTTTCAAATTCGGCTGTGCGTTCAATCAGGGCAATGCTTTTTCTTGGACGGTCCGTGGGCTTGGACCTGGGCTTTGAAAGGGAAACGGTGGTGACGCCCTTGCGAATCGCCTCCCTGATGGAATGGAGATCCCGAAGCAGCTCTTCTGCTGAGAAGTACCTGTTTTCAGGAAGTTTTGCCATGAGGTGATCCATGACCCCGGAGAGGGGTTCCGGGATGAGCGGGTTGATTTCGTGAGGAGGCGGAGGAGACATGATGAGATGATGACGAAGAACATCACCCGGGTCATTGGATCGATAGGGAAGGTTGCCGCTAAAGAGCTCGTATCCGAGGATGCCCACAGAGTAGAGGTCCGCCCTCTGGTCCACGGGCTGTCTCAGCAGGCCGGCCTGCTCGGGCGACATGTAGCAGAAGGTGTCTGCCATGGACTGCCTTGCCAGGAACCGGGAGAAATCGAAGATCCTTGTGATACAGAAATCCAGGACCTTGACCGTATGGGAGGACGGGGAAAGAAGGATATTGGCAGGCTTGATGTCCCGGTGGAGAATGCCTTTCTTGTGGGCGCAGTCCAGTCCCCGAACGATCTGGCAGAGGATATCCAGCAGGAAAGGGATATCCCTGGGCGGCTGCTCACCTTTTTGCGTCCACTCCTGTAAGGTTTCCCCTTCCAGGAACTCCGTGACGATGTACGGGACGCCCTCGTGGCCCCCGTGGTCCAGCAACCGGATGATGTTCTCGTGCTCGAGCCGCTGCAGGATGTCCGCGTCCCGTCGAAACCGGACCGAACTTTCCAGACTCTTCCTCAAAAAGTGCGGCTCGAGAACCTTGAGAACTGCCTGTTGACCGGCTTCCGAGTCCAGAACCTTATAGACCGAACTCAGGCTTCCGCTGCCCATAAGGGATTGGACCTTGTACCGGCCGGCAAAAAGAGTACCGATTTCCAGCACGATACGGATTCCCGTGCCGATCCTCGTTGGGATCGACTGTACGTATTAGCGGTCCATTGCGGCCGCTTTCACCTTTTCCGGCAACGACCACCGGAAAGATTCATTTCGGTGAATCGGCGGGGAATATCAATATAAAGCGGGTCAGGTTTTTATGTCAATCGAAACATTTTTAGGGTGGAAGCGGCTTTCACATTCCTTGAATTCCCTTCTCTGGAATTTAACGATCGTAC
>CAZSUQ010000418.1:0-5289 GCA_964609935.1 uncultured Thermodesulfobacteriota bacterium
GCCAAAAAGACGGCCACGCCAATGAAGAAGAAGAAGAAAAAGGTTGCAGCCAAAAAGAAAGCGGCTCCCGTGAAGAAGAAAAAAAAGGCAGCTCAAACCAAGAAGAAGCGGTCCGTTGAAATCACGAAGAAGAAGGCGAGCGATAGCAAGAAAAAGAGGAGAGGGGCCATGAGCCAGGCTGGAGAGAAAGGCAAGGAATCCTATCAGGCAAGTCGTCGGGTGGCAGGGGCGAAAAAGGGTTCAATAAGCAGTGCAGGCATGGGCATCGGAGGAGAAGAAGAGAACATCGACAAGATCAGGGATATTCTGTTCGGCACACAGATGCGGACTTACGATAAAAAGATCAAGCGCACCGAGGACCGGGTGCTCAGCGAGGTGTCCTCGTTAAGGGAGGAGACGAGAAAACGTCTGGAATCCCTGGAGAGTTTCGTTAAGAAAGAGATGGAGTCCCTGGCGGACCGGGTGAAGAGCGAAAAGGGAAACCAGGCACAGGCCGTGGGCGAACTGGCAAGCGACCTGAAAGAGACCGCCAAGTCCCTGGAGAACAAGGTCGGCCAGGTGGACGACCGGCTCGGCAAGACCGTGAGCGATTTGAGGAGACAGATCCTGGATCAGTCCAAGAGCCTCTCCGAGGAGATGCAACAGAAGAATCAAGAGGTCCTGGCCTCCCTTGGGGATGTCAGCAAAGAACTCCGTGCGGATAAAATCGACCGTTCGGCTCTTTCCGGGATCCTGACCGAAATGGCCCTGAGACTCTCGGACGAACCGTCCAAGGGCCCAAAGCCTGTTCCGAAAAAATAGAAGGGACGAATGGGAAATTCCCCGGCACATGACGCAGACATTGAGCGTCCCGAGCCCGCCGACTCATCAACGAAAGATGAGCTGTCCGAACTCCGCGGCCTTCTTCTGGGCCCGGAGCAGCGCCAGTTGGAAAGCCTTCAGGAGCAAATCGAAAAAACCCAGGCCACGGCCGAGAGGGTGGGCCGTGTCCTTCCCGATGCGATCCGGCAATGTTCGGCCCAGGACAGGGAACTCTCCGAAGCCTTGATGCCCACCGTGGAAGAGATCGTCGATCTCTCCGTGAAGAAGAATCCCAAGACCTTTGCGGACGCCCTTTTTCCCGTCATCGGTCCCGCCATCCGCAAGTCCATTGCAGAATCCTTCCGCGGGATGATCCAGGCACTGAACCAGGCGCTCGAACAGAGCGTGTCCTGGCAGGGATTGAAATGGAGGATCGAGGCCCTGAGGTCCGGCAGGTCCTTTGCCGAGGTCGTCATCCTTCACAGCCTTGTTTTCCGTGTGGAACAGGTATTTCTGATCCACAAGCAGACCGGTCTCCTTCTCGAACACGTGGCTGCAGCGGAAATGGCCCAGAAGGGTCCGGACATGATATCCGGCATGCTCACCGCCATTCAGGATTTTGTCCGGGACTCCTTCACCACGGACCAGAGCGAAGGCCTGGAAACCATCCAGGTGGGTGAACTCACCGTGTGGATCGAACAGGGTCCTCATGCGATCCTTGCAGGCGTCATTCGGGGAAACGCTCCACAAGAGCTGAGAATCGTTTTCCAGGATGCACTGGAGATGATCCATCTCGAACAGGCCGACATGCTGGAGGCCTTTGACGGAGATACCTCCCCTTTTGAGTCCGTAAGAAACCACCTGGAAGAGTGCCTCCTGGCCAGGTACAAGGAAAAGAAAAAAACGGTTTCTCCTCTGCTGTGGTTCTTTGTCGGGTTCCTGATCGTATGCCTGGCCGCCTGGGTCTATCTGGCAGTCAAAAAACACAACCGGTGGACCGAAACCCTGGAGATGCTCAGGAACGAGCCGGGTATCGTGGTCACCTCGGCAGAGAAGCGGTTTGGAAAATATTTCCTTTCCGGTCTTCGGGATCCGCTGGCCCCGGATCCGGACGTTCTCCTGCAGAAGAAGAGGATCGATCCCGGCAAGGTTGAGAGCCGCTGGGACCCGTATCAGGCCCTGGACCCCACAATCACTCTGAAAAGGGCCAAACGGATCCTGGCTCCTCCGGAGACCGTTTCCCTCACCTTGGAAAAAGGGATCCTCGTTGTCACGGGGATGGCCCCGGAAGCCTGGCTTCGGGAAGCCGGGACCCTGGCACGGGCCGTGCCGGGTGTCATGGGGATCAAGGAAAGGGAAGTCCCCCGGCCGGTTGTGGAGAAAAAGGAAGTTCCTTTGGACACCGTCGACGGGTTGAAGAGGGGGATCGAACGTCAGGTTCTCATTTTCCAATTCGAAACCAATGAGCTCTCTCCCGGTCAGGAAGTCAAGATTTCGGATCTGGTGAATGGGATCCAGGAGATGTCCGAACTGGCGAAGTCCGTAGATGCGACGCTAACCGTGACCGTGGTAGGCCATACGGACCCGTCCGGTCCGGAGATCATCAACCAGGTCTTGAGAAAAAGTCGCGCAGAGCATGTACGGTCCCTCCTGGTTTCAAGAGGTGTGCCCCACCCGATCCTGAATGTGAGTGCCGATAAAACAGATCTCCCTTCTCCGCAAGGGGAGGCTTCAGAGGGGAAGAGGTTACAGCGAAAGGTGACGTTCCAGGTTCAGTGGACGAAAGGTGCAAGCCGGAAGGCGGGTCCCCCATGATCCAGAAGAAGATATGCATGCTGGGCGCTTTTGCCGTGGGAAAGACCAGCCTTGTGTCGCGGTTTGTAAACAGCATGTTTTCCGAGACCTACCTCACCACCGTTGGCGTGAAGATCGACAAGAAAGAGGTCCGGGTGGGAGGGGAGGATGTGAACCTGGTCCTGTGGGACCTCAACGGTGAAGACGAGTTTCAGAGTGTGCGCATGTCTTATCTGCGGGGCGCTTCAGGCTATCTCCTGATTGTGGACGGAACCCGGGGCGACACCCTGGATGTAGCCATCGAGCTCCAGAAGAAGGCGGAGGATACCGTTGGAAAGGTCCCGTTTCTCCTTCTCCTCAACAAAGAGGATCGATCGCCCGAATGGGAGATCGGCGAAGGGGACACGAACCGAATATCCGCCCTGGGATGCCCTGTCCTGAAAACGAGTGCCAAAACGGGCGAAGAGGTAGAGCAAGCCTTTCTGGCCCTTGCGGAAAACATGATGGAGGAACAGGTGCGTTCGTCCTGAGGCAACGATCGAGCGGTTCCACCCTTATGTGGCCGACCCAACCCACCTGATCTTCCCCAGATCCTAAAAAACATCCACCGTTCTTTCTCAACAGGGAATGGGATGAAGACTTCCTTGATGCCGGACCTTTTCTCGGTTCTCGACACGGTCGTGATGGAGCGGAAGGACAGCGGGTCTTTTCATCTGCTGGGGGCCGCACCGGAGTGGTTCCAGGGGATGGTTCCCGACCCTTCTCCCAAGATTGAGCGAATGAGATTTGCCGGCTTGTTTCCTTTTCTTGAAACGTTTCTCGTTGAGGCGGAGACGTTCTGGTCGAAGAGGAAGAAGGGGCGGCTCAAGTCAGGAACCTGGAGAGAAGCGGACTCGGAGGGGAAGGAGTACAACCTGGAGGCATCAGCGGTTTGCTTCAAGGGAAGCAAGATTCTTCTGATCGAACGGATCGGTGAGCGGTTCCAGGAAAAACAGACCCTTTTACAGAAAGGGAGAGAACTCCGCCTGGATTACCAGCGCCTGGAACAGGCGGAGGCGAAACTCAAGGAGATGTACGGCCGCATTGAGAAGAGCCACGGGGATATGCTCGCCGTGCTCAACCAGTTGGACCTCGGGATCGTCCTGATCGATGGAAAGGGGCGGGTCACATTCCTGAACCGGAATGCGGAGCGTGTTTTCGGAAGGGCAACGACCGACGCCAAGGGAAAGAAGTGGAGCCGAACCCTTCAACTCAGGGAGAAAGACCGGGCAAGGATCCAGAACCTGTTCGAGCAGGCGCCGGAGGAGAGAAAAAAGGCCTCGATCAGCGTGGAGGGGCCAAGGAAGAAGCACTACCGGATGAAGGTGGACGTTCAGGACGACCCTCGGTTTCCCGAGAGAAAAATCCTGTTCTTTTATGATGTGTCCGACGTTTACGATCTGCGGCGCATGCTGGACAAGAAGGCCAGGTTTCATGATCTGGTGGGGAAAAGCATCCCCATGAATCAGATCTACGAACAGATTCAAGAGATCGCAAAGGTTGAATCCACGGTTTTGATCGAGGGGGAGACCGGCACAGGGAAGGAGCTTGTGGCCCGCGCCATCCATTTTTCCGGTCCCCGCATGGGAAAACCTTTCATCGCGGTGAACTGCGCGGGTCTTTCCGAATCCCTTCTGGCAAGCCAGCTTTTCGGGCACAAGCGGGGGGCCTTCACGGGGGCCGTGGCCGACCAGAAGGGCGTCTTCGAGGCGGCTCAAGGCGGCACCCTGTTTCTGGACGAGATCGGTGACGTTCCCCAGAGCACCCAGACCAGCCTGCTCAGGGTCCTTCAGGAAAAGGAGCTTACGCGGCTTGGGGAGTCCGGGCCGAGGAAGGTGGATGTTCGGGTCCTCACGGCCACCCAGCGGGACCTGAACCATGAGATGGACAAGGGTGTGTTTCGGTCCGACCTGCTCTACCGGATCCGGGTGGCAAGGATTCAACTGCCCGCGCTGCGGAATCGCCGGGAGGATATCCCGCTGCTTGCGGAAACCTTTCTCAGGCAGAATCGCTCCGCCACGGGAAAACCGGTGGAGGACATCAGTGATGATGCCATGCGCATGCTGATGGCCTATGATTGGCCCGGGAACGTGAGGGAGCTCAAGAGTGCAGTGGAGTTCGCCCTCATCCGCTGCAAGGGATCCTCCCTCCTCCCGAAGGACCTTCCCGCCGAGGTCCTCCAGT
The DNA here is from genome assembly GCA_964609935.1 of uncultured Thermodesulfobacteriota bacterium. Classification (GTDB taxonomy): domain Bacteria; phylum Desulfobacterota; class DSWW01; order DSWW01; family DSWW01; genus CAYTRL01. Next base: position 4,819 of record CAZSUQ010000418.1, read on the forward strand.
CCACACCCTCCAGAACCCCTTTACCCGCCGGTGATCCGAAGGACGAAAAGCAACGCCTCATGGATGCACTGGCCCGTTCGAACGGGAATCGAACCGCGGCTGCCAGGTTGCTGGGGATCAGCCGGGCCACGCTCTACCGCCGAATGTCCGAACTGGGCATTGAACCCTCAAAGGTCCCGCCAGCAGGCACCGGGTAGTGGAATGACTCGGGAATATCGCTGTGTCGCGGAAAAGGCTTCGTGGCTGGCATCCCTTATGGGTCACCATCAAGGAGAAGAGCGCGGCGTGCCGCTCTTTCGGTGAGTTTCTTGCCGAATCCGGAGGCACGCTCAAGCAGCTGGCCGCTGTTCGAACCTGTTGCCGCTTCCATCATCCTGATCAGTTCCAGCCCGGAAAAGGTTTCCGAGGGTCGGTCCAGGCGGTCCAGCAACCGTTCCAGACCCATGGCCTCGGTCCAGACCATCATGAGGA
>CAZSUQ010000419.1:0-5287 GCA_964609935.1 uncultured Thermodesulfobacteriota bacterium
TTGTTCCGCGGTTGGGCGTTCAGGTAGAAATCTTCCCACCCTTTACGGTGACGGCGGGCTACAATTATCAGGAAAGCCCGGTACCCAATCACCCAGGATACGTGACCTATGTGGACACGGACCGTCACGTGTTCTGCCTCGGCCTGGAGTTGGCCTACAGCGGGATTCGCCTGCAGGGATACTTCCAATATCAGTTGGCTGTGAAAAGAGACTTCAACAAATACCCCGCCTACGGTGAAGATTTTTCCGCAGGGGGAAAAGTGTTCAGTTTCGGTTTCAACCTTTCCGGGGCCTTTTGATCCGCCCGCTGGGAAGACTTGATATATTGAGGTCATGGATAAATGAAAAAAGAGATCAGGTCGATTAAAGAAACCTCATCCGGGAGTGACCTCATCCCCGAAGGTCCGATCCAGATCGTGAAATAGAATCCGCTCTAGTTGATCTGGCACCTCTTACTATCACCCATTATTCCGCTTCATAATGTGCGACAAAGAAGCCTGGAGAAGAAAATGGGGACGCTGGAACAGAAAATCAAGGATTTCGTCAAGGAGCAGGGGATCGAGGTTTGCGGTATCGCGGGACCGGAGCGCCTCCATGGTCCGCCGTCTCTCTCTCCCAATTACACGATGGCCGGGGCCCGGTCCGTCATCAGCCTGGTTCTTCCCATGGACAAGCAGCCCATTGAAGACTTTTTAGGGAAGAAATCACCGGTCCCACGAAACCTGGACGAAAACGTGGGAAATCAGGAACTCATGCGCGTGGGAAACCTTTTGGCCGGATATCTGCGCGGGCAGGGGGTGCACGCCAAAGTAGCGCCTACCAATGCTGATTACAGGCGAAGGCCCGACCCCATCCAAATGGTGCCGGCCTTTTCCCACCGCTTGGGAGCCCTGGCGGCCCAGACCGCCGGGCAGGGGTGGAGTGGAAACGTCAAAACCGAAGAGTATGGCGCAGCGGTTTTTTTGGGAACCGTCCTCACTGATGCGAAGCTTGAAAGCGACTCAATACGCTATACTCCCCGGTATTTCGTTGACGGGGTCTGCAAAAAATGCCGCCGGTGCGCGGCCTCCTGCTCGGCCCAGATGTTTTCGGCACAAGACGAGGAAAGCTTTTTGTTGAACAACGAACTCTATCCCCGGGCAAGAAGGGTTTCCCTGGTCCTGTGCACTACGGCCTGTTTCGGACTGCATGCCCTTTCCCCGAATAAAAAATGGACCACTTGGGGAATCCACTGGATCAACGGCTGGATAAAAAAGCCCCCGGGAACCCTGACAAAAAAAGAGGCCCGGCGGTATCTGATATTGACCACGGGTGCTACCGGAGACTCCACCCCCCGTTTTGACATCCTCCGGAGAGTCGCGACCAAACCCTTTCCCGAAGATATTTTGGACCAATACTTAGAGGATCACCCAGAGGACAAGACCCCGCGCAAAAGGCTGGAGCTTTTACGCGATTACGCCAAAGGCATGGGGGTCATGTCCCCCAATACCCTGAAAAACGACCTTATCATCACCTGCGGAAACTGCGCCCTCGTTTGCGGCCCCACACTCAAGGAAACCCTCAGGCGCCACCGCCTCTTGACCACTTCCGGCCTGGTGGCACCAAGTCGAGACGGGGGGACCGTGGTGGTAAAGACCTATGAAGAGGCCGTGGAGCACCGAAAAAAATACCTGCCCCGGGCCACAATCGGGCAAAGGGCCAGAGACGCGGCTACCTTGAGCTATCTTTATTATAGACACTATTTCGGTCTGGAGCCCAAATCCGAGATCCAGGGGTTTTTGTATAACCGGAAATTAAAAAGGGCCCTGAAAAAAATTGGCTGAGGTTGTTTGATGAATTAGCCTGTCCGTATAATATCTCTTTCAAGAATACGGACCTCGATCGATTCTCAGGTATTGAAGAGAGATGTCGTGCCAACTTCTTCCTCTGTCAGATCAACTTTTGTCTTCGATAGGACTCCTGTAAGATCAAGTCTCGGTCAGGACAGCTTACCTTAAGCGCACGATCCCTTTCAGTCTTATGTCCCTTGATGAAGCTCCTGCCTGGATTGCAAAATCGGGATCCACAACAAAGGCCGCTGCTTCCTCGTCATCGTGCGAGAAATCCTCCGCCTTGATCTCAAGCGCGACCCTCACATTTTTCCCTGCGACAATGAAGATCCTCTGAATGGCAAGGGAAAAGATGGCTCTGGGTAGATTCGAGGGGACCTCGTCCGGTGTGAAGGTATGTTGACCACGGCGACTCGACGTAGAGACAGCGTGGAGATAGTATCGTATGATAGGCTTGTCAACTGTGGAGAAAGAAACCGGGGAGAAGGTTCCATATGTATGAGCGCCAGCAAAGACTCTATTTTCGGCTGCTTGCCTGGCTGGCCGGGTGGACATATCTGCTGTTCTGCCATATCTGCTTTAGGTTCATGCCGAGGAGGACGATCAACGAGACAATTTTTGAGAGCATAAACGAAAAGCCCCTCAAGGGGATCATGGTGCCTTGGCACTGTTATGTCCCCTATGGATGGTGGATGTGCTACAGGCGAAACGGCGCAATTATGGTATCCAGGAGCAATATCGGAACGGTGGCAGCTGCAATCACAGCTCGACTGGGGTGTATCCCGGTAAGAGGCGGAAGCAGGTTTGGGGGACAGAAGGCCCTTGACCGGGTCGTGAACCTTGTGAGGAAAGGGCATTGGGGGGTCATTGTGGCGGACGGGCCACGAGGGCCGTCCCAAAAGTGCAAAATGGGTCCAATCCTGGCCGCCCAACGATCGGGCAGGCCTTTGATCCCTGTTGCGTTTTCCGCAAAGAGGAAATGGACGCTCAACACATGGGACAGGACCATCATCCCAAAACCGTTCAGCCCCCTTCTCTGGGTGTTCTGCGAACCGTTTTACGTTGACAAGGATCTAGGTCCTCAAGGTCTGGAGGAGAAGAGGATCGAGTTGGAGAGAATCCTGCACGAAAACTATCGAAGGGCACAAGACTACTGGAACGTGGGATAGGGTCGGTTTTCAGGCGAAGTTGTTTTTACCCGTAAGATAGGGGATACCGAGAGTCTGCGAGAGCAGATTCTCGGTATCCCCTATCTTATAACAGCTTACCTTAAGCTCACGACCCCCTTGAGCCGGATGTCCATTGATGATGCTCCTGCCTGGATCTCGAAGTCTCCGGGATTCACGACAAGGGCCGCTTCTTCCTCGTCGTAGTGCGAGAAATCTTCCGCCTTGATTTGAAACGCCACCCTCACACTTTTTCCTGCACCAATGAAGATCCGCTGAAAACCGACAAGCTTCTTTAAAGGCGTCGCCCCTTCCGGCTCCATGTCCCTCAGGTAGATCTGTACAACCTCCTCCCCGTCCATGCTGCCCGTGTTCTCCACGGACACGGAAACACTCACGCCATGATCCCCGGAGGTGATTCCTGTCTTTGAGATCTCAGGCCGGAGTACCCGAATTCCGTATAGGAGATCCCGTAACCGAATTCGTAAAGGACATCCCCGTTGAAATACTTGTAGGTCCTCCCGTCCATGGAGTAGCTTTCGAAATCCGGAAGATCGGAGGTCGACCGATAGAAAGTCACCGGCAGGCGTCCTGCCGGGTTGACCCTCCCGAAGAGAACCTCGGCCACAGCGGCACCCCCCTCCCCTCCGGGGTACCAGCAGTTCACAATGGCCGGCAGGGTTTCGTTTTCATCAGGGATGGCGATCGGGCTGCCCGCTGTGAGCAGAAGCACCACGGGTACGCCGGTCTCGTAGACGGCCCGGAGGAACTCCTTCTGTATCCAGGTCAGCTCGATCCTTGTCCTGTCGCCCCGGTCGAACCCGTCCTCCGGCAGGAGGAGCGGACGTTCTTCTCCTTCAAGCCTGGGGGTGAGCCCGGCACACACGACGGCCACATCCGCCCCATTGAGCTTTGCCAGGGCCGGGGCAAAGAAGGTGTTTCTTCCCACATAGTCACATCCCCTGGCATACACAACCTCAACCTGCGGGCCGGCCTCCTCTCTTATGCCCTCGAGCAGCGTGACGGGCTTTGAGGGCGTTCCGTGATAGTTGCCCAGAAGGACGTCCATGTTGTCCGCCGAGGGTCCCAGCACGGCAATCTTTGTGAGGGTTTCCTTTCTCAACGGGAGAATCCCGTCATTTTTCAGAAGAACGATGCTCTTCCTGGCCGCTTCGAGATTCATCTGCCTGTGGGGCTCACTGTCGTTCACATCAATGGGGATCTGTGCATAGGGGACCTTTTCCTCCGGGTCGAACATGCCGAGCTCGAACCTTGTCCTGAGAAGCCTTCCAAGAGCCAGATCAATGTCCGCTTCCGAGACCAGGCCCGATGATTCAGCAGGCACGAGGCCAAGAAAGGCGGGCCCACAGTTCAGGTCACAGCCCCTCTTTACGGCCAGGGCCGCTGCCTCAAACAGGCCAGGCACGAGCCCGTGGCCGAAAAAGATGTCCAAGATGGCCCCACAGTCCGAGACCACGTATCCGTCAAAGCCCCATTCATTCCTCAGGATCCCCATGAGCATCTCGTTCGCACAGCACGGCTCCCCCCTGAACCTGTTGTACGCGCACATGATCGCAGCAGGCCTTGCTTCCCTGATCGTTTTTTCAAAGGCATACAGATAGGTTTCTCTCAAATCCCTGTCGGAGCAGTCAGCGTTGAACCTGTGCCTCAGGGGCTCAGGGCCGCTGTGCACCGCGAAATGCTTGAGGGTCGCATCGATCTTTCTGTACCTTGAATGATGGCCCTGAAACCCCCTTACGAAATTGATCGCCATTCTCGATGTGAGATAGGGATCCTCTCCATAGGTCTCCTGTCCCCTCCCCCATCTCGGATCCCTGAAGATATTGATATTGGGAGACCAGAAGGTGAGGCCGTAATACCTCTTCCGGATTCCGTTCTCCAGGGCATCGTGATGCTTTGCCCTGGCCTCGTCCGAAATGACGACCGCAACGTCGTACATGAGACGCTCATCCCATGTAGCCGCAAGGCCGATTGCCTGCGGGAACACCGTGGCCACTCCCGCACGGGCAACGCCGTGAAGGGCCTCGTTCCACCACCCATACGTGGGCACATCCAGTCTCGGGACGGCCCTTGCACTGTCGATCATCTGGGAAACCTTTTCGGGAAAGGTCATACCCAAAAGAAGTTCTTCGACCCTTTCCTCTATGGGCACAACGCTCTCTGAAGATGGCTCCGTCGCAAACAATTCCCCTTCCGAGGCACACCCTGCAACGAGAACCATTGTGGACAGAACAAAGGACATCCAGGCTTTCATCATCGAGCGGTTCATAG
>CAZSUQ010000420.1:0-5280 GCA_964609935.1 uncultured Thermodesulfobacteriota bacterium
TCTGGTACGTATCCTGCTGCTTCCTGTGGTCGGGTTTGTTTCCCTGCTCGTCTGATGCTGGACCGATTCTCTGCCGGGCAAAAGGGTGGCATGCCCCCGTGTGTCCGCCCTTTCAAGCGTCGCTAAATCTCGGATATTATACGGTCTTATTTGTTTGTCGCAATAAAAACAACAGGTTAGAGGGAGAAGAAAAGAGAGAGTTTCGTGAAAGGGTTCCTTTTGGGGAGCCAAATTAATGTGCACGCTTACGTCCCAAGAGAGGTCTGTATTTCTTCTTGGTATCGAAATGCTGGGTAAGATCGGGGAGGGATTGTCAGGAAAAGTCGAATCTCAACGAATGATTATAGCAGCTCGAATCATGGTCGCTATACTTCATGACACTACGAAGATATGAAACCAAGAAGGATGAGCACTCGACGGCAAGTCACGGCACCACGTGCACCTAGCTCAGTTCATCAGGATTGAGAAGTACGTATCTCTTGGGATTGTTGAAGATGCCCGAAGGCTCGATCATCATAGGTTCATGAGGGATGTCTTCGAGCGTGATGGATTCTCCCCTGCTCATGACAACAGAGCGTTCGTTAATGAGAAGCAGCTGACTGTTCAGGCATCATGAACCTCCAATCAGAGAGAGCTTGTCTGCAGGTTCTGTCCAGAAAGGCTTCCCAGCCGAATATGTAGGTGCGGTATCCGGCAAGGCCTTTCAGGTGGTACTGGAACCAGGACGTAAAGTACCTGCTCGAGACACGACGCTGCTCTGCGCAGGGGATATCCGCCGGGGGCTCTATGCCAAGAAAGACCGCGATGTTGGCAAAGAACTCGTCGAGAAAGCCCGCGTGGTTGCCACCCCTGATCTCCACGTACTCCTTTGGTGCCCGGGTGACAGACTCGTAGCTCTCTGAAACCAGATCCACATGTCCGTCCAGGCTGCCCACCTGAAACTGGATCGGCACGGGGATGTCCTTGGCAAAGGGAACCCCCTCCGGTCCACACGCCATGGAAACGGCAGCATCAATCATAAATGTTGAAGTTGTGGCGGCTTCCATGAGCCCACATCCACCCATGGAGTAACCGATACCGCCAAAGGTTTCCGTGTCCAGCAGGTTGCGCGTCGGCGAGAATCTACGGATGTTCTCGTCTTTGAGCTTGGCGATACCGCCCACAAAGCCGTCAGCCCACTTCTTGTTGATCTTTACCCCCGGTTCGGGTGGCGTGAAGCACAGCACCACGTAGCCGTGAGATGCGAGATGCGTCGGCAGCCAGGTGAGGTTCCACTCGGCCCCGTGAAGGCCATTGGCAGCCACGATGCCGGGGTACGGCCCTCCGGAGGCGTCCTTGAAGGCCCGCCATCCGTCGCGCTTCGCCGGGTAGTAGATGCGTGCATGGTACGTACCCCAGTCCGGCATCTCGTAGGACACCCAGTGGAAGCCCACAGGATAGGGTCCCCGTTCTTCCGGCTTCGGCACACCCGCCGCCCGTGTGGAGCGGACCGGCAGCATTGTCCCAAGAAGGGCTCCAGCAAGGATCCATGTGGCGAGAACAGGCAGGAACCTCCTCGGTAATGTCCAGCGAGTGCTCATCCTGCAGGCCGCTCCTTTTTTTCATCTATGACGTTGCCAGGGCAGGCCTTGAACCACAGCACGAACGCCGATCCCTTATGTCCCAAACCATAGCACAGCCTCTGCCGCCATGCACGGACTGAAGGTTCGCAATCTACTTCCTGCGCCCGTAGGGGATTCCCAGTTTGTTCATTCGGTTTCTGAGCGTGCTCGGGTTGATCCCCATCCGTTCTGCAGCCCCTCCCGGCCCATGGACCTTCCCGTTTGCCGCCTTCAGCACCTGTTGTATATGCCTCCGTATGGCCTGATCGAGGAGTAAAGACTCATCATCGGTGGAGACGGATTCGGATAGATCAGGGACATCTGCCTGTCCGGTTGAATCATGGAATGCAAACTTCAGGGGCCCCTCCCTGTTCAGGATGAGGGCCCGCTCAACCACGTTCTCCTGTTCACGTACATTGCCCGGCCAATGATAGGCCACCAGCTGATCCATGGCCCCAGGGGCAAGGGTAGGGCGCGTGGACAGTTTCAACTCCTTGGCTTTTCGATGTATGAAATGGTGCACGAGCGCGGGTATGTCAGCCTTTCTCGCCCGGAGCGGCGGGATCATGATGGGGAACACGTTGAGACGAAACCACAAATCCTCTCGGAAAAGATTTGCCCTTACCATTTCTTCCAGGTTTCGGTGCGTTGCCGCAATGATCCTTACATTCACCTGTATCGGCTTTGATCCTCCTATCCGCTCGATCTCCTTGCTCTGGAGCACGCGGAGCATTCTGATCTGAGCCTGGGGCGGCAACTCGCCGATCTCGTCCAGAAAGATGGTTCCCTTGTGGGCCCTCTCGAAACGCCCCCGTTTTTGAGCGATGGCGCCGGTGAACGCCCCCTTTTCATGTCCAAACAGCTCGCTGTCCAGAAGGTTCTCAGGGATGGCACCGCTGTTGACCGCAATGAAGGGATGTTCTCTTCTCGGGGATGAATAATGAATGGCATTGGCAATGACATCCTTGCCCACACCGGTTTCTCCCAGAAGCAGTACCGGGCTGTCGAGCGGGGCCACCTGCCTAGCCATCTCCATTACGCCCCTCAGGCCGAAATCTGCACCCACGATCTCTTCTCCGGAAAGCCGCAGGAGTTCCTGTTGAAGATAGCGGTTGTCGTCGGCCAGCATGTCTTTGAGTTCTAGGACTTCCCGGTGCCGAAGGGTATTGGACATGGCGATGCTGAAAGGTTCCCTCAGGAAAGAATAAAGGCTGGCATCTTCTTTTGTGTACCTGTCCAGTCCCGCCGCAAGGAGAACCATTGTGCCCAGCACCGTGTCACCGATCACTAGGTGCAGGAGCATGTGAGACATGCCCTGCATGCCCTTGTGTTCGAGCATGACACGGCTGATGGGATGCTCGTCCGGGCGGTTGATGATCACCACCTCTTCCGGCCATCCGGCCTTGTCATACTCTTTTAATCTCTCTTCCACGGTGGCCTTCACTTCCGGGGGCATGGGGACCCGTTGGTCCAGCTTCCGGCCTTCCTCCCGAGTGGCCTCGGCAATGCCGCGCATGGTCCCGAGGTCCCGTTCATAAAGCTCCAGGTACATCATGTCCGCGGGCATGATCGGCTCGAGATACCTGAGACACGAGGACATGGCTTTTTCAATGTCCAAGTGGCCGCATATCCGCATGGTGGCCTGCCGGAAAAATTCGTTCTCATTAACGATCATGAGCTAACCCTCTTCTGTGTACGATTACCGATTTGCCATATTTAACAGTTGTTGGCCATGATTGTCAAATGTGGCGATATAAATTGTCTTAAATGGCAATACTGGAAGGATTTCCAGGACAAATACGTGTAAGACATTGTTATCGTTAAATAATTATGTATTGGCACAGATCCGGCATTAGTGCAGGTCAAATGAGATATGGAGGAAAACAAAGATGGCCGTAAAGAAAACCCAGGAAAAAAAGATGAAGATTCTGGTTTATGGTGCAGGTGTTTTAGGCAGTTTGTACGCGGCACGACTGAAGGAGTCCGGGCAAGCGGTTACGATCCTGGCCCGTGGACAACGTCTGGCAGATATCCGTAAGCACGGCATCGTGTTGGAGGATGTGGTTTCCGGGCAGCGAACCTTCACTGCCGTCAATGTGGTGGAACGGCTTGCAGCGGAAGATACCTACGATCTGGTAGTCGTGCTCATGCGAAAAACTCAAATATCGGCCATCTTACCCATCCTGGCCGCTAACCCGAATACACCCAATATTCTTTTCATGTGCAATAATGCCTCCGGCCCTGATGAGATGGTCAATGCACTAGGCAGGGAGCGTGTTCTGCTGGGCTTTCCGGGCGCCGGAGGCATTCTGGAGGAGCACGTGGTTCGTTATATCGTTGTATCGGGTCGCAACCAGGCGACCACCTTCGGGGAATTGGACGGCAAAACCACACCTCGGTTGAAAAAGATCGCCCAGGCCTTCAAAAATGCGGGATTTCCCGTGGAGACAAGCAAGAACATGGATGCCTGGCTCAAGACCCATGTAGCAAAGGTGAGCCCGGTGGCGAATGCACTGTACATGGCAGAGGGCGACAATCACCAGCTGGCATGCAGTCGTTATGGAATGGTTCACATGGTAAAGGCCATGCGCGAAGGCTTCCAGGTTTTGCGGACGCTCGATATCCCTATCGTTCCATCCAAACTGAAGATCGTTGAATGGTTGCCCGAGTCGATCGTGGTTTTCCTGATGAGGCTCATGGTGAACAGCGAGGAGGCTGAGATCACCATGGCAGCCCACGCCAATGCTGCCCGGGATGAGATGAAACAACTGGCTGACGAATTCAGGGCGTTGGCTCGTAGCACATCCGTTCCTACACCGGCAATGGACCGTTTGTACGCATGCATTTGATTTTGTCAATTGCGGTAATGGGCAAACCAGACGGGGAGGTGCCATCATGATGTTCCTTGATCCTAGCAGGACGATCGCTACATGCGTTGCAGAAAGCTGTGACAACTGTGCGGCAAAGAAGTCGATCCATTGTCATTTCAAGGCCAGGGATCTCATCCATTTTTTGATCATCTGTCTTCCAGGGTTCCTGTTGGGCGGAGCTGGTATCTACGCCCTGAGCGGATGGTGGCTTGCATTATGGCTGGTCTTGATCATCGGTTTTTTCGGCTTTATTGAAATTCGCGTGATGTGCTCCCACTGCCCCCACTATGCCGAACCGGGAAAGAGCTTGAAATGCTGGGCCAACTACGGCTCTCCTAAACTGTGGAAATACCGTCCGGGACCGATGTCGTTTGGTGAGAGATTCTCATTCTTTGCCGGACTCGTGGTCATTTGGGGCTATCCCCTTGTCTTCCTGTTCCTTGGACAACAATGGTTCCTGCTCCTTGTCTATATGCTGACCGTTGTAGGCTTCTTCATGACCCTCAAACTGATTTTCTGTGCACAGTGCATGAATTTTGCCTGTCCCATGAACTCCGTAGAAGAAGAGGCGCGTCAGAACTTTTTCAGACAAAACCCTGAAGTCGCCAGGGCCTGGGGCATGGGCCACCATCAGTAGAGATTCGATTCATACACCCTTCTTTATGATGGTGATTACACCTTATTGAAGATTGCAGATACAGGAGCAAGCAAATGGTCATGACCAAGCAGCGTATTCTCGTGGCCGGAGCAACCGGATACCTAGGAGGGTTTGTGGCCAGGGAGTTCAAATCGCGGGGACATTTTGTCCG
>CAZSUQ010000421.1:0-2878 GCA_964609935.1 uncultured Thermodesulfobacteriota bacterium
CAAAGTGATAGAAAGGCCAGCTGAGTAAACGTCCTGGTCCGAATCGTAGATGTTGTTGTTCGGCAGGTTGGGGGTGGGAGCGAATTCCTCAACCGGTGTGGGTTCAAAATAATAGCCGGCCCGCAGGCAGATCTCCCGGATCCTTTTCAGGAATCGTGAACGGAATCCCGGGGCGAATCCGTATTCCACGCCAAACCGGTGGGTGTAGGTGTCATGCCAGGGGGGATCCGGAAGGAGTTCCAGGTAGGTATGGTAGCTGGAGAATTTCTTGAAGGTCATGTCATACGCAAGGGTCAATCCCTTTACGGGCTTGACCCCCACACCCACCGTGATCTGCAACGGCACAAAGGTGACGAGATTCATGTTGAAATGATCCGGGTAGGGGAACGCTATGATGGGTATGGGTTCGCCGTGCTCGTCCTCAAAGCCGATGTGCTGCCTGATGATCCCTTTGCCGTGGTGCGCCTCGTTTCTGCCACGGAAGGAAACACCGAGTGAGAGCCTGTCCTGTAGGGATGAAACCGGGGGCCTGATCAGGATCCCAAACACCGGAACCGCAAAAGCCCTGGCCGTCTGGTGGATGCTCAGCCGGAGCCCCAGCACAGGGTCCACGGCGGTCATCCTGTTGATGGCCTGGAAAACATCCTGGTCCGAATTGCTGTCCATGGAAGGGATGATGCCGGCCCCTACGGACAGCCAGGGTGTAATCTCGAAGGCCAGCGAAGCGGAAATGGACAGTGCCTGAAATCTCAGGTCGTGCCGGAGGAAATGAGGCTTGATGGCACTCGGCCCGGCATAGTACTGGCCGAACTCGGGCAGGTTCACCCAGGTGACGACGCCGAAGGAGACACGTCTGAACCAGGGGAACACGCGGACGACCTTGTCCAGGTCCAGGCTGCTGGCAATACCCACAAAGGCACCGTGTGAGGAAGGCTGTCCGGAGATGTCAAGCGTGGGATCGTTCGGGTAACGGGCGTATACATGTGGTTTCCCGTAGATGTAACCGGCAGTCCCTTCAAAGATGCCCTTGATTTGGGTGAGGCCTGCCGGGTTGTAATAGGCGGCCGAATAATCATCAGCCACTCCGGTAAAGGCCTGTCCCATGGCCGGTGCCTTGAAACCTGCTCCGAACTCGTCGAAGAACATGCCTGTCTGTGCAGAGGCTCTGCTAACGCAGCACAGGGCGCACATAAGAAAGAACAGCCCGCAAAGAACGTGAACCTTCGAGACAAGGGCTCCGGAAGCATTCAAGTTGCGGGCCAGGGAAAAGGCATTCTTGAATCGCATACGGATGTTCTCTGAATCAGGCACGTTTGTCTGCTAGTACACAATGGACAGGGCAAGGCCCAATGCCCAAACCTGTCCCCCAACCTCAATCGGTCCGTACAGGGGATCCCGATCATTCGTAACAATATTTTTTTCCAGCAGGTGAGCTTGAAAGAAGGTTTCCAGCTTGACCTCCTGAACCCAGTCTGCATCATAGGCGATAACAATCCCTCCGGAGACCACGTTCTGATCCGCGTCCAGGATGTTCATGCGACCGTTCATGTCCTGCACGGGACTGGGTTCACGGTAGTACCCGGCGAGCAGGGAGACGGCATGGCACTTTTTCAGGTAGCGCCCCTGAAGTCCAGGGTCAAAGGTGTACATCAGGCCCACACGGGGAACCCACACATCATGGAAGGGCGGTTCAGGAGGGAGATCCCAGAAGAATGTGAAATCCGAATACTTTTTCCACGTCAGGTCACATGCGAGAACCAGGTTTTCAAGAAGCTGCAAGGCGACACCGCCCGTCACCTGTTCCGGGGAGAAGCCCACATGATCCACGACCCTGCCCCCAGGGTCATCAAAGATGAACTGGATGTTCCCGAGATCGGCGACCCATAACCCCTTGGTGCTCTGCATCCCGGTCCCATAGAAAGCTGAAATCCGTCCCCTGTAGGAAACCCCGATGGAAACCCTGTCCCTGAGAAACGCGAAAGGCGGGCGCACGAGGATGCCTGCGATGGGGACCGCGCTCATCTTCGTGGTCTGCCTCAGGTTGATCCGGAAGCCCACGGCACTGTCATCAGGCTCCGTGGGGAGCTGGATCCAGGAATTCGTGGATGTCTGCAGGCTGTCAACCCTGGGCAGGATCCCACCGCCGATGGACAGCCAGTCCGTACATCGAATCCCCACGGACAGGGCAAAGGAGAAGAGGGACCAGCGCTCATTGTATCTCAGCACATAGGGTTCGGTGTCCCACTGCGGGTTCCAGAACTGGTTGACCTCGGGGAGGTTCATGAACAAGGCCACACCGATAGAAACCCTGTTCATGAGGAGCGAATCTTTGAAATAAGATGCCTCCGCGAGATTGCAGGCATAGCCCAGATAGAACCCTCTTGTGGAAAGATCCTCTTCCCGCCGAAAATCCCCTCGTCGGAAGTTCAGCTCCACCGGATCCATGTGGATCCAAACCTTGGGCTTGGCATACTGGTAGCCCATGGTGAGATGGAGAGGGGTCTTGATCTGGACAAGCCCTGCGGGGTTGTAGTAGGCCGCCGAGGCATCGTCCGCCACGGCTGTAAAGGCCTGGCCCATGGCCGTTGCCCTTGGGCCTGCCCCCAGCTCGTCAAAAGGGAGGGGTGTCTGGGCGTATAGGGAGGAACTTGCAACAACAAGGAGGGCTGCCGACAGGAGAAGAGCAGATCGAATTCCTTTGATCACGTTGATGACCGGCATAATCTCTACAGGATGTGTAAGGTTTCCTATAGGTACATAGAAAAGGTTTTGCAGTCAATGAAAATAACTCATTCATTATACTTATGAAAAGAAAACCGAGTTAATTTGTCGTCATAAGCTCAAACCGTTAGCACAGACACTCTGCCTGTTGCTTTGC
>CAZSUQ010000421.1:2888-5267 GCA_964609935.1 uncultured Thermodesulfobacteriota bacterium
TCCACCCGTGTGTAGCCTGCCTGATCCATCCATGAAAACAGGGTAGTGAAAATGGCAGTTTTCTGATAAGAGCTTCTTCATAGGAAATGATCATAGAAACAACATGTTTAAAGGAGTCAAGATGAGAGGCAGGATCTGTCTCGTAACCGGAAGCACCTCTGGAATCGGCAAGGCCACTTCTGTTGAGCTGGCAAGGATGGGGGCCACGGTGGTTCTGGTGGCTCGCGATCCGGACAGGGGCAGAGCCGTCCTGGAGGAGATCATCTCCCTGTGCAACGGGGGTTCTGTGGATCTTCTCACAGCAGATCTTTCATCCCTTCAGGAGGTTCGAAAGCTGGCCGATGCATTCATGGAACGTTTCCAGAACCTGCACGTACTGGTAAACAATGCCGGAACCATCTTCCCTCCGCACAGATCAACAGACGAGGGCTTTGAAACAACCTTTGTTGTGAACCACCTGGCTCAATACCTGCTCACCAACCTGCTGCTGGAAAGGATGAAAGCGAGCGCACCATCGCGTATCATAACCGTGTCCTCTGCATCACACAGGGTCGGGTCCATTGATTTTCATCGATTCCGGGGAGAAAACACGGGGCAGGGTTTGTATGCCGGGTGGCGGGCGTACAACCAGGCAAAACTGGCCAATGTCCTTTTCACCTATGAATTGGCACGCCAACTCCATGGAAGCGGTGTCACTGCAAACTGCCTCCACCCGGGAATGGTGGCGACCAACGCAGCCTCAGACAGCAAAGGGATTCTCTGGGCCCTGATCAACCGTTATCGACCGTTTCTGACCCGTTTCTTCCTCAATCTTCCGTTCACCTTTCTCAAAACCCCGGAACAGGGGGCGGAAACATCCGTGTACCTGGCATCCTCGCAGGAAGTGGATGGCGCCAGTGGAAGGTACTTTGTCAATAAATCACCGGTCAGGTCTTCCAGGAAATCGTACGACCGGGCACTGGCGGAGAAGTTGTGGCGGGTTGACTCGGAACTCGCGGGACTCGATCATTCAGGGGGATCATGTTTCAGTCCGTGAAAGCGTTCGGCTCCAGGTACATCGACTATCGAATGGCATGGCTGGGTGCAGCGGGCATGGGGCTGATCGTGTGGCTGGTGAACCTGTCTCACGGGATCCAGGCCGCTCTGGTTGCTGCCTCAAAGCAGGCTGCCTACACGTTCATCTTTGCAGGTCTGGTGACGCGTACCTGTGAAAGGCTGGCCGTGACATACAGGGACCCGAAGGCGGCTTATCCGCTGGCCATCCTGATTCCCTCAGCCATGGCAATAGGCATGACCTACATCGTGCACAGCCTCAAGGGGACTCCGGAACCCTTCCTCTCTACCCTGCCCACGATCCTCCTTGCACCGCCGGCCTTTCTCTGGTGGGGCCGGAAGAAGAGGGCGGATTGCTCACAGTAGATGGCTTCATGCAAAAGGCGGGCTGACTATAACTTGAGACTTCCTTCGTGAAGCCTGGAGAGGATGTCGGCTGTCAGAGGAACGTAGCAGCCGGCCTCGTCGTCCCGGAAGTAGAGGGGATCGGGCTTGACCTTTTCCGGGTCGTATTCATCCCTGGAGAACTCCACCTTGCGCTGTTTCAGCGTGCCGGTGACCTCCATCTCCTGGACGAGGCGTACAAAGAGGGGGCGCGCGTATGCGGGCAGGGCTGAAGACGCTTGCCGGTAGAAGACCTCGGGATCAAAGGGAGATCCAGGGTGGAGCACGATGGCTGCCATGCCTGCACGTCCGTCCGTGTTGGGGACCCTGACACCGTAGACATTGGTTTCACTGATTCCGGGGAATGCGTTCAGGAGCTTGGCCACCTCCTGCGTGGAAACGTTCTCTCCCTTCCAGCGGAAGGTGTCCCCCATGCGGTCCACAAAGTAGTAGTTCCCGTCCCCATCCTTGTAGAACTGGTCGCCCATCCGGAAATAGGCATCCCCCTGTTTGAAGGCGTTCCGGACGATCTTCTTCTCGTTCTCCTCTGCCTTTGTGTATCCGTCATGGGGCATGACCCCCTGGCCGATCCTCCCGAGAAGCTCGCCGGTCTCGCCATCTTTGCAGGGCACGAGATAACCATCCGGACCACGCTCCAGGTCAGCTTTTTCGTAATCAAAGCGCGCCAGGCGCACCTGACTGTGCTGGAACGGAAAGGGACGCCCCACAGAGCCCTGAACGCCCTTGAAGTTCATCAGCGCCACATTGCCTTCCGTGGCTCCGTACATCTCGATGATCCTGGGGATATTGAAACGCTCCTGAAACTCCTTCCAGATGTCCGGGCGAAGGCCGGCCCCTGCAGCGAGACGGATGTTGTGGTCCCTGTCCTGTGGACCTGGAGGTAGACGGAGAAGATAACGGCAAAGCTCCCCGATGTAGTTG
>CAZSUQ010000422.1:0-5250 GCA_964609935.1 uncultured Thermodesulfobacteriota bacterium
CATTGCGCCATCTTCCTCGCCTCTTCGACGCAAAGGGTTACGGCAACACTGATCATCGAGGAGGCGAGGAAGATGGCGCAATGGATGAAGGCGGCTCAGCACGTGATCGGGGTGGAATTCGACGAGGTGCTTCTGCATTCCATGAACCTGTACCGCGTTCTTGTGGACCGGGGCAGAAAGAGAACGAGCACAGAAGAAATCCACCGGCTGCGAGGATGGATGTCTTATTACCTTGACCGGTCCTATCCGGAGAAGCCGGCGCAATTTTTCTCCCTACCCAGAAAGCCGCCCAGGGAAGAAATCCTCGAGGAGCGACCCTATGCCGACGGCGCGGTTCGCCTTTATCGGTTTCCAAGTGGATACAAGGTGAGAAACCCTGACTTTCAAGAGTTTTTCCAGGGCTTCGAGGAGAACCGGAACAGCTACCTGCTGCACTGGTCTCATGGAGACAAGGGAAGAAAGACCGTCCTGTGCTGTCACGGCTGGTCCCTTGGAGATCCCGGACAGGCGGAGCGCATGTTCCGCGTTCACAAGCTGTACGGCCTGGGGCTGGATGTGGCACTCTTTGTCACACCCTTCCACTGGAAGCGGGCATCCGGCCTTGCACAGAGGTTCAGCCCGCCTTTTCCCTTTCAGCATCCGGTTCTCGGCCTCGAGGGTTTCGGGCAGGCCATGGCGGATCTTGCTTCCTCCTTTCTCCTGTTGAGAGAACGTGGGGCGTCGGACGTGGGTTTGATCGGGGCGAGCCTCGGCGGGTACCTGGCCTCGCTCTTCGTCTCCCTGTCAAGGATGGCGGACTTCGTAACCCTGGTGGTTCCTCTGGTGAGCTTTGACAACCTGCGGGTACCCACGCGTTATCTTCGGGAGGGACGGAAGAAACGGGAGGAGAGGGAGGCGCTGGGCGAAGAGATCGCCTCCATGTGGAGAATCCATTCACCTCTTGCCCACACATGCAAGCTGCCGCCGGAGCGCTGCCTGATCATCGCTTCCAAAGGGGATCGGCTCTGCCCCTTTGAGGATGTGCAGAAGCTGTTCGAACACTGGAAACAGCCTGAAAAGATGTTTTTGCATGGCGGGCATGCCCTGTTCTTTCCACGGAAAGCGCGGGGGGATGCCTGGTACGGGTTCTTGAGAAAGAACAAGTTTATCTAGGCATCCAGTTCGAGGAGGATCTTCAAGGCTTCGCTCCCTGTCATGCCTTCCCGGATGCCCACCGAACGGGCGTGACTGGTCAGATCCAGGATCCTGGCGTCGAACAGTTCCTCGGGATGGACCAGAGGCTTCTCGCGCGTTCCCCTGGAGATGGCTACGATCTGCCCCGCACCGTCAAGGCAGGCCACATCGTATGCCCCGCATCCCACGATCCCGCGGTTTGTGATCAGGGCGCAGTACTGGCCCCCGTCCCACTGGGCCCTGTGCCCCACACAGGATCCCCATTCCGTTTCAATGATCTTGTTTTCCACGATCGGCAGGGGGTTGGTTGGCACGTCGACGCCCTCCGGCTTCATCTGTTCCTATGCAGGGATCACTCCTCACCCTCTGTTTCCAGAGATTCCGGCCAGCGGCTCTCTTTCGCCGGTTCCGTCTGAAGAGGATTCTCCGGACGCTTCTCAAGGATACTCCCCCGGGTCCGGCAGGACAAGCCTGTCCTTTTCCGCTCCGGAACCGCGCGGGAATCCCCTCTGCGGGTCGTACGTCTGGCAGCCGCACGTCTTTGTTTGGCCGTGCTGATCCGATACAATGTGTCGCGCCGTTTCCATGATCTGGCAAGAAGGTTTTTGCTTGCATGGCCGTTCGGTTCGTGGGGGAACCCGTTCGTGGAAGCAGGCGCCAGGAACTCGTTCGGAGGGAAAGGGATCAGGACCATGAAGAAGCCGTTGATGATTCTCGGGATCTTGCTGCTTGTGGGGGGTGGTGGTTATCTGGGATATCAGCAGTTGGCCGGCTGGCACGCCCGGCAAATGGAGAAGGCCCTGAAACGCGAGCGTGCAAAACATCTCGCTGGACAGGAGAAACTCGACAGGGAGATCAGCGACCTCAAAAGGGAACTCGATCTTTTCAAGGAACCTGCTCCTCCTGAGCAGCGGCTGGAAGAGGTCTTTGGACAGGATGCCGGGGCCATCCTCTCAACAGGGGAAGATAGCCATTGTGCGGATCTGGACAGGCAGGTCCGAGAGTTCTTTACCTACCTGGACAGAAAGTACGGTCTGGATGAGAGGAGCCAGGATGGTGGGGGCTTTTCGCTGTTTCTGCCGATGATCGGGCAGATATCCGGAACCCTGCCGCTGGTCACGGGGGAGATGAAGGATGCCTACAGCCTCGCGCGGAACGTGGCGCATTTCTATCGTGTGCTGGGCAAGGATCGGGTTCGGTTGGTGCGGGATGTCTTAAGACAGGAGCACGAATTGGTTGAGCCTGTGGGGGCGCTCCTGTTCGAGTGGGGCACGTCCGGTTCGAGATGCATGGAAGGCAGGGAAGGGGGACCTACGCTGGAAGTGCTCTACGAGTACGCAGCATTCTTCCTCAACTCCCTTGCCGGCAAGAGCTATATGATGCGAAGGGATTCGAGGGTTCGGCTCTTGGTCACCTATTACAGCACTCTCATCATCCACAGAGCGAACGGGCAGATGCTGAACAGGCACGGCATCGACATCCTGCCTCACATTGAGTTCTCCATATCCGACATGCGCTCACACCGGGGGTTGGTTTCCCGGATGAAGTACCTGGATAGACTCGAAGGACTGCAAAAGAAGTACGAGCAAGACCGGGACGGAGAAACGTTATGAGCGATAAGGAAAACCGAACGGAATCCTCTCACAGGGCCGTGCAGCGCATGAAGCGGGCAAAGGCCATTGCCGGGGCAGGCGGGATCCGGCAGGCCATCGCAGCAGGGACCCTGTCGAGCCGGGTGGATGTGACCCTCTCGGAGGCCGTGGTCATGGGCCTTGTGCACCAGGGTGTCCGTACGTTTCTCTGCGTCTTTGGACACGGCTCCACCGACCTGGGGGAGGTCCTGCGTGTCTACGAAGAGGGCGGCCTGGTTCGTACATGCTGTGTGCGGCACGAAACAGTGGCTTCGCACGCCGCGGCTGCGCTCCGGTGGGCCACGGGCGAGAAGGCGGCCGTGATCACCTCCATCGGCCCGGGCGCCTTGCAGGCCCTTGCCGGCTCACTTGTGCCGGCCAGCGACGGTATCGGGGTCTGGTACCTGTTCGGAGACGAAACCACGCAGGACGAGGGCCCCAACATGCAGCAGATTCCCAGGCATGAGCAGAACCTCTACCTGCGCCTCTGCTCCGTCATGGGGGAGGCCTACACCCTGCACACGGCAGAGGCCGTGGGGACGGCATTGCGGCGCGGCCTGGTGACCGTGGACCATCCTCACCGGGCAGGCCCTTTCTATCTTCTGCTGCCCATGAATACCCAGCCGGAGCGGCTGGACGGGTTCAACCTGGACGAGCTGCCCGAAGGGGAGCCGCCCCCGCTGGGCGAGGCCGTGGACCAGGGCGTTTATGCCGAGGCGGCCCGGGCGCTCGTGGATGCGGAAAAGGTGGTGGTCAAGGTGGGTGGCGGCGCACGGAACACAGGGCCCGAGCTCGAGGCATTCCTCGATCTCGTGGACGGGGTGGCCGTTTTGAGCCCGCTTGTCACGGGCGTCATCCCTTACAGGCATCCCAGGAACATGATGGTGGGAGGAAGCAAGGGCTCCATCTGCGGGAACTATGCCATGGAGGAGGCGGACCTTCTGGTGGCCGTGGGAACCCGTTTTGTCTGTCAATCGGATTCTTCCAGGACCGGGTATCCGAACGCAAAGCGCGTGATCAACATCAACACCCGCGTCCATGATCTCCTTCATTACGGAAAGACCCTTGCACTGCTCGGCGACGCAGCCCCGACCCTTCGGAGACTCAATGCAGAGCTCGAGGCGATGGGTGCCTCCGGTTCAAAGGAGGGATCGGACTGGTTCACGGCCTGTGAGCAGAAGCGAAGGGAGTGGGAAGCGTACAAGGCCGAGCGTTATCAAGCCCCATGCCTGTACGACGAGGTGTGGGGTGAAGAGGTGTTGACCCAGCCGGCAGCCATCAAGGCGGCCACGGACTGGGCAAGGGAAAAGGGAGCGGTCACGTTTTTCGATGCAGGGGATGTACAGGCAAACGGCTTTCAGATCGTTGAGGACGACTCCATCGGACAGACCATTACCGACACCGGTGCCAGCTACATGGGCTTTGCGGTCTCTTCCCTGCTGGCCACGGCGCTGAGTTCGAAGCCCTTTTACGGCCTGGCGCTCACCGGTGACGGATCCTTTACCATGAACCCCCAGATCCTCATCGACGGTGTCTGCCACGGGGCCAGGGGCTGCATCCTTCTGATGGACAACCGGCGCATGGCAGCCATCTCCTCGCTGCAGGAAGCGCAGTACGCCGAGGGGTTCGCAACCAGCGACAACGTGGAAGTGGACTATGTGAGCCTGGCCGGATCGGTTAAAGGGGTCAGGGCCATGGACGGAGGCAGGACCGTTGAAAGCCTGAAGAAGGCGCTTGACGAGGCTCACGAGCACGAGGGGCTGTCTCTCATCCACCTCCCGGTTTATTACGGCCCTGATCCGCGGGGCGGCCTGGGGGCCTTTGGCCGATGGAACGTGGGGAACTGGGTAGAGGACACGCAGAGGTTGAGGCACAAGATCGGCCTCTGAGAACCGTTTGGAAACGTGACGCTCCCCTTTCGGTCGATGAAAGGAGTTTGAAATGAAGGTTCCGAACGAGATGTTCATCAACAATGAGTGGGTGCCTGCCTCGGACGGCGCGGGCCGCGCAATCATCAACCCGGCCTCCGAGGAGGAGGTGGACTCCGTACCGGTGGCAACCGAGGCCGACCTGGACCGTGCCCTCGAGGCAGCCGGCAAGGCATGGAAGGGCTGGCAGGAAACCGACGCGTGGACCCGGAGTGCTGCCCTGAGGCGGGTGGCCGGATTGATCCGGGACCGGGTGGATTCCATTGCGGAAGTGCTTACCGAGGAACAGGGAAAGCCGCTCGCCGAGGCTCGGGGGGAGATCCTGGCGGCAGCCGACCAGTTCGACTGGTACGCGGACGAAGCGCGCAGGATCTACGGACGGGTCATTGACGGACACTCACGCGCCCACAGGCTTCTTGTCATGAGGCAGGCGGTGGGACCCGTGGCAGCCTTCAGCCCGTGGAACTTCCCGGTTCTTCTGTCCAGCAGAAAGATGGCCCCTGCCATTGCAGCAGGGT
>CAZSUQ010000423.1:0-5244 GCA_964609935.1 uncultured Thermodesulfobacteriota bacterium
TTCCGAACGAGGCCCTTCGGGCTGCTTTCCGTGAAATCCTTTCCGCTTCCCTTTCCCTGGAGCAACCCCTGAAGGTTGCGTTTCTGGGGCCTCGGGCCACGTTCACCCATCTGGCATGCCTTGAGCATTTCGGACGCTCCACACAGTTTCTTCCCGTAAGGAATATTCGCGACGTCTTCGAACACGTAGAACGTGAGCGGGTGGACTACGGTGTCATCCCCATCGAAAACTCCACCGAGGGTGTGATTGCCTATACGCTTGACTTGTTTATGGAGTGCGAGGTCAAGATTTCCGCAGAGATCCTTCTCGACATCAGCCTGGACCTTCTCTCCCGATCGCAGAAGTTGGACGAAATTCGAAAGGTCTATTCCCATCCGCACGCGCTGGCGCAATGCAGGAAATGGATCGAAGCCCATCTGGCCGACGTGGAGATCCTCGATGTGCAGAGCACGGCCATGGCATCCGAGATCGCAGCATCGGAACCACGCAGTGCGGCCGTGGCGAGCAGCTTTGCAGGGAAGCTGTATGACCTGAATGTCCTGGAACGGAAGATTCAGGACAATCCGTTCAATTTCACGCGATTCATGGTGATCGGGAAGCACGATGCAGAACGCACGGGGAACGATAAGACATCCCTGATGTTTTCCATCAAGGACAGCGTGGGCGCACTTTATGCGGCGCTGAAGCCCTTTTCGGACAACCGGGTCAACCTCACCAAGATCGAATCTAGGCCGCACAAGCGAAAAGCATGGGAATACATCTTCTTCGTGGATACCGAGGGACACCGGACCGACAAGAACTTCACGAAAGCCGTCTTGGAGTTTCAAAACGTGTGCAGCCATATCAAGATGCTGGGCTCGTATCCACGAGGCCGTGAGGGGCCGTCCAAGAAGAACCTTCATTTGAAGAAAGAACCTACCTGACCATGCTTCCCTTCTTCGAAAAAATGGCGGTTGTTGGGGTGGGTCTGATCGGAGGCTCCCTTGCCCGTGCCGCACGGGCCAAGGGGATCGTTTCCACGATCATCGGGATCGGCAGGGGTGAGCCGAACCTGGAACGAGCCATCGAACTGGGTGTTATCGATGCCAAGACCCGGGACCTTGCAGAGGGGATTCAAGAGGCGGATCTCATCGTTCTGGCCACGCCCGTAGACGGCATGAGGGATCTCCTGGGCAAGGTGGCTTCACATGTGAAGGCGGACGCAATCATCACCGATGTGGGAAGTGTGAAAGGGACCCTTGTTCAGGAAGCGGAGACCCGCTTCCCAACGCCGAGCCGGTTTGTGGGCGGGCACCCCATTGCAGGGACCGAACACTCCGGTGTGGAAGCTTCCTTTCCTTCCCTCTTTGAGAACCGCATGTGTATCCTGACGCCAACGGAAAAAACAGATCCCCTGGCCGTGGAGAAGGTCCGCCAACTCTGGGAAGCCGTGGGGGCCAAGGTCCTCACCATGGACCTCGTCCAGCATGACCGTATCATGGGGTTTGTCAGTCATCTGCCTCACATGATCGCCTACGCGATGGTGAACACGATAGAGGAGGCAGAGAAGAAGGAGGGGAATCTTCTGGACTTCTCGGCCGGGGGGTTCGGGGATTTCAGCCGTATCGCATCCAGCCACCCGGAGATGTGGAGGGATATTTTCCTGATGAACAGGGATGTACTTCTGGAAGCGATGGCCGTCTTTACCGAAACCTTTGATGAGCTCAAGGCACGGCTGTCCGCCCGAGACGGAGAGGGACTGGAAGAGCATTTCCGAAGATCCCGTCGAACAAGGGCGCTCCTGCTCGAACAAAAAAAGGAGTGAGGTCCCCCAACCTGTTGCGGGATCCCACGGGGTCCGAGGCCAACGCGAAAGCCCGAGGATCAGATCCTTGCAAACAAAAGACAAGCAAGAAGAAGTCTCCACAAAAGGGGAGGGCTTCGGCTCGGAACCCCTGACCCTTGACCCGATCAAAGGGCTTCAGGGGGAGGGACTCGTGCCCGGGGACAAGTCGATTTCCCACAGGGCCTTGATCCTGAGCGTCCTGTCCAGGGATCCCGTACGGATTCAGAACCTCTCCCCCGGCGAGGATGTTCGAAGCACCCGTCGCTGCCTCGAGCAGGTGGGGGCGACCATCACAAGAGAGGACGAGGCAGCATCCTGGCAATGTTCCCGTGGCGCCTTTCCACGGGAGCCGCTGGACGTCCTCGATGCAGGAAACTCGGGAACGACCTTTCGGTTGCTTGCCGGACTGCTCTCCTCGCAGCCCCTTTTCACTGTCCTCACCGGGGATGCTTCCCTTCGGAAAAGACCCATGGATCGCATCGCCGTTCCCCTGAGACAGATGGGGGCCGAGATCTGGGGAAGGGAAGGAGGGCGCTATCCGCCTGTTGCCATCCGGGGTGGCCCCTTGCAACCGATTCACTATCCATCCCCTGTTGCCAGTGCCCAGGTCAAGACGGCAATCCTCCTGGCAGGATTGTCCATCCCTGAGGAGACATCGGTTACAGAGCCATACACATCCAGGGATCACACCGAGAGGATGCTCCGCTACATGGGAGCGGACATCCACTGCAGCGAGAGGAAGGTGAGCATTCGGGGGGGGAAGGGGTTGCAGGCAAGGGAATTGTTCGTGCCCGGCGATCCCTCTTCTGCGGCCTTCCTTCTGGTGGCCGCGCTCGTAACGCGGCAGAGCGACCTTCAAGTCCGCCAGGTGTGCGTGAACCCCACCCGGATCGGTTTTTTAGAGATCCTGCAGAGGATGGGGGCCTCTGTCCGGATGGGCCCGGTCCGGGAGGTCAACGGGGAACCGGTGGCGGATATCCATGTTTCCTCGAGTCGTCTGAACGGAACAACCATCCGGCCCGATGAGATCCCCGCCTGCATCGATGAGATCCCCATTCTCTGCGTAGCAGCGGCGTTCGCGCAGGGAATGACGAGGATCGAGGGTGCAGCAGAACTGCGCGTCAAGGAGTCGGACCGGATTGCCGCCGTGGCCTCAAACCTCTCTAGGATGGGCATTTCCGTCCAAGAAAAGCCGGATGGGCTCGAGATCCAGGGAAGAGGAAAGGTCGATCCCTTTGAGGGAGAAAGCTGGCACGACCATCGAATCGCCCTGTCTCTCGTTGTCGCAGCACTGGCCTCCCAGGGAACCTGCCGGATACATGGTGCTTCGAGTATGAACATATCCTTCCCGGGATTTCTGGACTTCCTGAATCCTCTTCTTTTGAAGTAAAGGCTTTGATTAACGTGGTGTTTTCCGCTTAACGTTCTGCAGGATCGGTTTGTGCACATGAAACATGACGATGAGGACAAAAAGGGCCCTGTGGTGGCCATCGACGGTCCTGCGGGTACGGGGAAGAGTACCCTTGCCAAGCTGCTCGCAGAGAGGCTCCGGTGCCGCTACATCGACACAGGCGCCATGTACCGGGCCGTGGCCCTTCTGGCGCTGGAGGAGGATGTTGATCCGGACGATCCCGGCGGTCTCGGCGATCTCATGGATCGATTCTCCATCGATTACGTGGACGATTCCCGTGGCACCAGGATTCTCTTGTGCAACAGGGATGTTACGGATGCAATTCGCCAACCGGGCGTGGGCGAGGCGGCCTCCAAGCTCTCCCGCTTCCCCGTGGTCCGGGAAGCGCTTGTGGAGAGCCAGCGCGGGCTTGCACGTTTGGGATCTGTTGTGATGGAGGGGAGGGACATCGGCTCCGTGGTCCTTCCTCATGCCGACTTGAAGGTCTTTCTGGATGCTCGGGAAGAGGAGAAGGCGAAAAGAAGACACCTGCAATGGAAGGGAAAGGGGATCGAGGTTCCGGTTGATAAGATCCTTGAGGACATGCAGGTGCGCGACCAGAGAGACCGGAAAAGGGAGGCCGCGCCTCTGACCCTGGCAGAGGACGCCGTACGGATCGACACATCGGAAATGGATGTTCAGGAGGTTCTGGACAGGATCGTGGTCCTGGCAGCCGAAAGGGGCCTTGTAACCCATGGTTGAGGTTTTTCCAGACAACCACTATAATCTTAAAATTCTTTTTACTTTCATAGGCTTCCGTGATACATTCATAGGTTATAACGGAATTAACAAATGGAGGATGCGCGTAGTTTATGGATGAGAAAGAAGTTGGTTTGAAAGAACAAGACAACCCTACAACCCCGTCGTCAGAGGAACAAGGAATGGATTCGACAAACTCATCAACCAAAGACACAACAGAACAGCCCGCCCCAACCGAACTCCCTGCTCAGGATTCGCAAGCACAGGAAGAGGATTTTGCTACCCTTTTTGAACAGTCCCTGGGGGAAAAGAATATAGAGATCGGTGAGGTGGTGACCGGGACGGTCATATCCGTGGGCCCGGAATCGGTAACCGTTGACATCGGATACAAGTCGGAAGGGGAGGTGCCCCTGCGCGAATTCAGAGGGGAAGAAGGAACCCCTCAGGTAGCGGTGGGAGACGAGATCAAGGTGTTTTTTGAGTCGGTGGAGGATGAGGAAGGAACGGTCTGGCTCTCAAAGGAAAAGGCGGATCAGCTGAAGATATGGGACGAACTCCAGGAAGCCTATAATCAGGAGCAGATCGTGGAGGGGAAGATCGTTCAGCGTGTCAAGGGCGGGTTGTCCGTTGACATCGGCGTTCCGGCCTTTTTGCCCGGGTCCCAGGTGGATCTCCGTCCCGTGAGAAACCTGGACGATCTCATCGGGAAGATGTTTCCCTTCAAGATCCTGAAATTCAACAAGAAACGAGGAAACATCGTTCTTTCCCGCCGGGTTCTCCTCGAGAAGGAACGGGAGGAGATGAGAAAGGATACCCTCGAGCGCATGGAAGAGGGTGTCATCCTGGAAGGGATCGTGAAGAACATCACCGATTACGGCGCGTTCATCGATTTGGGCGGCGTGGACGGCCTGCTGCACATCACGGACATGTCCTGGGGAAGGGTTGGCCACCCGTCGGAGCTCCTGAGCATCGGCGACAAGATCAATGTGAAGGTCCTCCGTTACGACCGTGAGAGAGAGCGAGTCTCTCTGGGGCTCAAGCAGACCACAGAGGATCCCTGGAACACGGCTGCGGGCCGGTATCCGGAAGGGACCCTTGTTCAGGGGAAGGTGGTCAGCCTGACGGATTACGGTGCATTTATCGCCCTGGAAGAGGGGATCGAAGGCCTGATCCACATTTCGGAGATGTCCTGGATCAAGAAGATCCGGCATCCTTCCCAGATCCTCTCCGTGGGCGATATCGTGGAGTGCGCGGTGCTGAACCTGGACGT
>CAZSUQ010000424.1:0-5239 GCA_964609935.1 uncultured Thermodesulfobacteriota bacterium
AGCCCGACGCCCTGGAGGCCCGTCCCGATGCGGGCTTCGTTCATCATCTGAAACATGAGCTTGATGCCCTCGTTCTCCTGTCCCAGGAGATACCCGTGACAGTCGTTGTTCTCTCCCAGGTTCACCAGGCACGTGGCCGACCCGTGCAGCCCGATCTTCTCCTCCACACCACCACAGGCAATGTCGTTGGGCTCGCCCAGGGTCCCGTCATCGTTCACGCGGATCTTGGGCACGACGAACAGGCTGATCCCCCTGATGCCCGGCGGTGCACCCTCAACCCGTGCCAGCACGGCATGGACAATGTTCTCGGTGAGGTCCTGTTCCGCACCGGAGATGAAGATCTTGGTCCCTGAGATGAGGTAGTGGTCGCCGGCCTTCACGGCCGTGGTCTTGGTGTCGCCCACGGCGCTCCCTGCATTCGGTTCGGTGAGCTGCATGGTGCCGGCCCACTCCCCGGCGAACATCTTCGTCATGAACTTCTCTTTCAGGGCATCCGATCCAAAGGACTCGATCAGTTCGGCCGCCCCGTTCGTCAGCCCGGAGTAGATCATCAGAGACGTACAGGCGCCCGTGAACATCTCGCCGATGACGGTTGATACCGCAGTGGGCAGTCCCTGCCCGCCATGCTCCGCCGAGGTTCGCGTTGCGTTCCACCCGTTCTCCCGAAAGGTTTTGTATGCCTGGTGAAAGGCCTTGGGCACAAAGACCTTCCCGTTCTCGAAACGGCAGCCTTCCCTGTCCCCTTCCTTGTTCACAGGGCCGAGAACGGTTTCAGCGAACTTGGCGGCCTCGTCGAGGATCATGTCGATATCCTCCACCCCGAAATCCTGGAATACTTCACGCTTCAGCAGGCCCCCTTCAATCTGCAACACCTCGTGAAGAATGAACTTCGCATCCCTTGTGTTGGCCCGGTATTCCGTGGAACTCATGGTCGCCTCCCTCCTTTCGAGTGGTTCATGCAAAAAACGATTACAGCATTCGTTGGTTCAAAGCGTGCAGCAGGGTATCCGCACAATCGATCCCGCTCTGGCAGGCCAGCTCCGTTCCGATTCCCCTCGAGCTTTAAGATCCAGGCCCTGCTCTGTCCCTGGCTGGAAACACGGGACCTTTCCGCTGAAGGTTTTGTATTGGGAGAGCATAGACAAATAAATTACGGATCGCAAAGCACTGCAGTGGGAATGAGGGTATGAAAAGAGGGAAAGGGTGTCAAAGAACCTCTCCTGCACCCTGTTATCAAGCGGGTTTCGGAGGTGGGGTACGTTGACAACAGGACCTCCTTTCGCAACAATAACCGGAGCCTACGGACACAAAAAGCCATGTGCGGGACAAGGCACGAGCGGAGAATTTTGTGTCCAGGAAATAGCTTTAAAGGAGATGCATCATGCCGATTTATGAATATCTTTGCCTGGAATGCCAACAGCAGAACGAACTGCTCGTCAACCCTTCATCCGCCCAACCCACCTGCCGGTCCTGCGGCAGTGCCAACCTGAAGAAGCTTCTTTCCGCTCACACCACCCTTTCCAGCACGTCCGACAGGTGCATGGCCGGTCCAGGGGACACCCCCTGTTGCGGACCGGGACAACAGATGCCTGCCGGCTGCCCCGGGCCCGGGAGCTGCGGTGAAAGGTGCCCCTCCTGAGATCCCTCAGGTCTCTTCCATTTCTCTCGAAACCGGTCCCGGAGGGAGCATGTCGCTGGATCGCTTGAAGGAACTGGAAGACGACATGAAGAAGTGCTTCCGCTGTTCCCTCTGCAAGATGATCCCCCTCCCCGTCATCCGCAACCCCCGGTTCTCGGACGGATGTCCGGCCAACCGCTTCTTTCACGTCCACGGATATTCCGGATCCGGCAAGAGCATCATGTCCCTGTCCCTCCTGGACGGACGCATCAAGCCGGACCAGGCTCTTGCCCGCACCACGCTGGCTTGCACAACCTGCGGGCTCTGCGATGTGGCGTGCAAGTTCATCATGGATGCAGAACGCCACCTGATCAACATGGCACTTCGAGAAACCGTTGTGGACAGGGGTCTTGGGCACCCTTCACACGTGGATTCACTGGACAAGCCTCAAACGCATGGCGAACCTTCTCAACAGGACCGATCCCGGTCGTCCTGGGCCCGTTCCCTGGGTCTGAGGATCCTGCCTGAGCAGAGGAGCGAGGTCCTCCTCCTTCCAGGCAGTCCCAACGGTGTCATGGACCCCTCCACCAGGGTGATGGAGAAGATGGCACGCCTGCTCTCTTCTGCCAAGGTGACCGCAGGGGTCCTTGTCGGGCCAGAAACCGACACCGGCCTGCTGGCCTACTGGGCCGGACACCGAAACACCTTCACACAGAGAGCAGAGGCCTTCAGATCTCTCCTGAAACGGCTCCGGGTGCGAACCGTGGTGGCCCTGTCCGGTGCAGACCTCGGCATGCTGAGATCAAAACTCCCTGAATACGGATACCAGCTCGATGTGGAGGTCCTCCATGCCTCGGAACTACTGGAACAACTGGTGAAGCACAGACGGCTTCGCTTGAACAGGCCGGTGAAACGGAGGGTGACCTATCACGACCCCTGCTATCTGGGCCGCCAGAGCGAACCCCCTGTGGAGTGGAATGGAGCCTACAAAACGAGCCATGGCTGCATGACCTATGCCGACCCTCCCCGGCCTGTGAACCGGGGCGTGAACGGGGTCTTCGATGCCCCTCGAAACCTCATCCGCTCCATCAAGGGCATCCACTTTCAGGAGATGTGCCGGATACGTGAATACGCCTTCTGCTGCGGAGGTGGGGGGGGT
Organism: uncultured Thermodesulfobacteriota bacterium; assembly: GCA_964609935.1. Classification (GTDB taxonomy): domain Bacteria; phylum Desulfobacterota; class DSWW01; order DSWW01; family DSWW01; genus CAYTRL01. The sequence goes on from CAZSUQ010000424.1 coordinate 2,778, forward strand.
GTTCCTCTGGCCTACCCTGCCATGGCACGGGCAACCGCCCTGCACCGGATCCAGGAAGCCCGGGCCGTGGGCGCGGATTGCGTGCTCACCGCATGCCATGTTTGTCTTCATAACCTCACGTCGGCACAGGCTGACGCGAACTCGGGCCTTGAACCCCTTCCGGTGCTGGACCTCATCGATCTCGTTTATGAGGCCGCTGGTTTCGATCCGCTTTCGTGAATGAACAGGGCAAAGGATTTACACATGCTTGCTGACCATGAACGCAAGGCCCTGGAAGACATCGTATCGCCCGAGTGGGTCTTCACCGACCCCTGTATGATGGACACCTATGCGTTCTTCATGAACCCGGAAACACTTGCGCAGGACGGGAGCCGGTGGACGCCCCGGCCTGCTGCCGTGGTCCTGCCGGGCTTCACGCGTGAGGTGCAAGAGATCGTCCGTCTCTGCAACCAAAGCGACCTCATGGTCAAGCCCCTGTCCACGGGTTTTCACACGGTGGCGGCCGCTTCCAGGGACCGCGTAATCATCCTGGACTTGAAGCGAATGAACCGGATTCTTCACATCGACGTGAAGAATCAGGTGGCGGTGATCGAGCCCTACGTCAAGGCCTATGAGCTGCAGACAGAACTCTTCAAACACGGCCTCAATGTACACATCGTTTCGTGCGGGAGCAATCACTCCCTCCTTGCGTCTCACACCGCGGCATGGGGATACGGTGTGAGCGGCTCCTCCACGAGTTACAGCGGCAGGAACCTCCTGGGAGTGGAGTGGGTGCTTCCCAGCGGCGAGGTCCTCACCCTCGGGAGCAGCGGCTCCGGGGCCGGCTGGTTCACGGCCGACGGACCGGGCCCCTCTCTACGAGGCATCCTCCGCGGATTCTCCGGCACCTTCGGCGGTCTTGGGGTGTTCACCAAGTGTGCCGTGAAGCTGTACAAGTGGGACGGGCCTGCCGAGTGGAACGTTCAGGGGAAGTCGCCCGTCTACTTCCTCAGGGAGATGCCCAGGAGGATGCGCATGAATGTACTCGCCTTTCCCTCGGGCCGTGCCATGCGGGACGCAGGGTATCTTCTCGGCGAGTCGGAGATTGATTACGCTCAGTTCCGCACCCCCATGTTCTTCACGGCTCTTGGCATGAGCGAGAACAATGAAGAGCTCAAGCAGTACCTGGAAACCGGCCTTTTCCAGAAGGTCGCCTCCCACGTCATGGTCAATGCCGTGGTGGGCCGCACCAAAGGAGAGTTTCGATGGAAGACTCGGGCGCTCAAACAAATCCTCCGGAAAACCGGAGGGGTTTCTCTTCCTCTTCAGATCAAGCCTGATGGGAGGCTCCTCCACCTCTTTCTCAAGGTAGCGAGCACCCGCATGGTTCAACGGCTTTTTGCCCTCGTGAAGGATCCTCTGGCCCTGTTCCGGCGATTCCCCATCCTCCAGGAAATCGTGCACCGCATCCCTGTGGGAAGGCGGAAGCGCCTGGAACAGTTTTCCCGGCTCTTCTGGCTTCTGATCCGGAACGCAGTGAACACGCAGGCCACCTTTCGGCCCTCCCAGGGCATGTCCACCATGCTGGGTTCCTTTGACACATGGGATCTCGGCGTGACCCAGTCCGACTGGGTTGCAGAGGCAAAACAACCCTACATCCAAAAGGGGTTGATCCTCGACGATGGAGGAGACCTGGGATGCGGCGGCACCTTTGAGAACGCCCACCTCGGGTACCTGGAGGGGATCATCCTGTACGACACCAAGGATCCTGCATCCATCGTGGCCACAGGGGAGTTGATCAATTCCGGTGTTCAGGCAACCGTGGACAGAGCCATGGGGATTCCCATTGCCGGATTCGGCTGCGAGATGAACGAGCGCCTGGGGCCGGCCTGCAATCACTACCATCACTGGCAGGGCAGGCTCAAAAAGGCGCTCGACCCGAACACGGCAACAGACCCCTTTTTCTATGCGGAGCCGGTAGAGGACAAAGAAGACACGGATACGGATTGAACCGGAGGGAAGCTTCATGGAATCCAGGTATGACGTGATCATCATCGGAGGGGGCGTGGGGGGCACGGCCATCGGGGCCCTGCTGGCTCACCGCGGGCAAAAGGTCCTCCTGTTGGACAAGAACAAGATCATCGGGGGTCGCTGCGCCTCTTATCAAAGGGATGGTTTTACCATTGACCTCGGCGTTCATCTCTTCGGCGTGGGAGACAGGGGAACGCTGGGAGAGGTGTGCCGGCGTGTGTCCCGGCCCGAGGCCATTCAATGGCTGCCCATCATGAACCCGGTCCTCCGCTACAAGGACGAGGTGAAGCGCTATTCCCGGAAAACCATGCAGGAGATGGTTCCGGAAGGCGAGATGGAAAACCTCGGCACCCTGTTCATGAGCCTCTTTGCCCTGGAGGAAGAGGCCCTGGAAGAGCTCTGGTACACCCCCCTTTCGGAATGGGTGAACGGCTTTTCCACAAACCCCATGG
>CAZSUQ010000425.1:0-5235 GCA_964609935.1 uncultured Thermodesulfobacteriota bacterium
GCCGCCGCGGCAGCAAACGACGCACGATGTCCGGCTTCGTCTCCCAGAGGACGGTGAGCATCTCGGCGTCGTAGAAGTCGGCGGTCTCCTGTGTGCCGGCCATAATCGCTTCGAAGGATTTAACAAAACCCATGGCAGTCCTCCTTTTTTCCTTGCATGAGCGTTCTCAACCCGTTCCCAGGAAGTGCCTGGTCATTTCCATGGCTGTCTCAGCATTGCAGCGTCCCGGTCAGGACACATACATTTCGTTGAAGGTCTGCTGCGCCCTGGTCACCGCATCCCGCATGATGTCCTCGGCCTTTGCAGTCTCCCGGGAGGCAAGGTGTTCCATGAGGCGGCCCACGTCCATCTCATCCGCCGCCGCAGCACAGGCCTCCCAGCTCAGGATGCTCCGGACCACCCGGTCCACGGCCTGGTCCGCGTTGTCATACGCCCTGGGCTGCATGTCATGCCCCTTCCACCTCCCGAACCCCCGCTCCCGCACGAGCCCGGCAATGGCCACGTTCATCCCGTTGACCCGGGTTCCATGATCGATGTCGTACTTCCCCGGACCGCCCAGGATGATGCCGTCATTGTACCCCTGGCTGTTCAGGTGCATGTGAGCCATGCACCCGTTGTCCAGTTCCTCCACCGTGTCGTACACGTGATCGAGGCCGATCATCTCGGAGTGCCCGAACTCCTTGTTCACCCCTTTCCGGACCCTTGATATGCCGAACTCCTCCTCCAGCTTCCACCAGAACAGGATGGCGCTGGCAACCGTGGGGAGCAGCATGGCGGGATGCCCCTCGTTCGGCTTGGGCTCGATGGCGATGTAGAGCTCACCCCCGGCCTTTGCCTCGAATCCGCACAGGGTTGCCACGCTCTCCTTCAGGTTCTCGTACATCCTCCTGATCCCCACGGATGCCATATCGTAACCAAAGGACCCGTTCCACAAGACGAACGTGGGGACCACCTCGGGATGCCACGCCCTGCGCAGGGGGCCGTAGGCAAGGTCCACGGTCCTCCTGCCGAAGTCCTCGGCCTCCTTCCTCTCCCGCGGATCCAGCGAGCTTATGCCCCCGTAGGCAAAATAGCTGTGCGCCCCCGGCGTGATCAGGGCCAGGTGAATCCCGGTCTCGGCCAGCACGCCTGCAACCTCCTCCGCGTTGCTTTCATTCACCTCGGTGTCGTAGTGCATCTCGAAACCGAGTCCCACATGCTCCGGGAGTTTCGGCGCGATCCTTTCCTTCACGAGCCTGATGACGCCCGCCGTGTCGAGATCGCCCCAGTTCCACTCCGGCCGCATGTCCGCGGGGACAAAGCCCCCCTTGCCCGGGTTGAAGGTCCACCTGCAGATGCTGTGCAGTGATTTCTTTGCGGTCATGGTTCGATTCCTTTTTCCAGTTCCCTGTTCAGGATTTCCTTCCACCTTTCAATCGATTCCCTGTACACGGGCACGGCGGCGCTGTCCGGTTCAACGGTTCTGACCTGCGACAAACGGGAAAAGGCCTCCTCGTAGTGCCCGTAGATCCCGGCCCCCACGCCGGCGCCGCGAGCCGCTCCCTGCGCATTGTCCGTGTTGTAGAGCTGGACCACGGCACCGGTCACGGATGCAAAGATCTCACAGAAAAGGTCGCTCAGGAACAGGTTGGCGTTCCCGGCCCGAATGGCCCGGATCCCGATCCCCATGTCCTTCATGATGGAGAGGCCGAGGTCCAGGGCATACACGATGGCCTCCTGCGCCGCACGCAGGAGGTGCTCCTTCCGGTGGATGTTGAAGTTCAGCCCGTGGATCGAGGCACCTGGATCGAGGTTCTCCAGGGTTCGCTCGGCACCGTTTCCATAGGGGAGGATGCAGAGCCCTTGGGAGCCTGCCGGAGCCTGTGCGGCCAGCCGGTTCATCTCCGCATAGTTCATCTCGTGCCGGCTGTCCCCTGCCAGGTTGTGCTTCAGCCAGCTGTACAGGATCCCTGTGCCGTTCACGCACAAGAGGACACCGTAGCGGGGATCCTCCTGCCGGTGATTCACGTGTACAAAGGTGTTGACCCTGGACTTGAGGTCGAACACGGGCTCCCGGTCCACACCGTACACGACACCGGAGGTGCCTGCCGTGGCGGCCACTTCCCCCGGGTTGAGAACGCCCAGGGACCAGGCATTGTTGGGCTGGTCACCGCTGCGGTAGGTGACCGGCGTGCCCGGGCTGAGCCCGAGTTCCCGGGCCGCCCCGCCGGTCAGAGCTCCCTGTCCGGAAAACACCGGAACCACCTCGGGGATCAGGTCCAGGGAGATCCCGAAGTGTTCCAGGAGTGAAACAGCAAGCCCCTGTTCCCTGTAATCCCACAAGATCCCTTCGGAGAGGCCCGAGGGGGTCGTCTTTGCCTCACCGGTCATCCTCATGGCGATGTAGTCGCCGGGTAGCATGATCTTGTGGATCTTCTCATAGATGTGGGGCTCGTTTTCCTGCACCCATTTGAGCTTGGAGGCCGTGAAGTTTCCCGGGGAGTTCAGGTACCGCTCCAGGCAGGTCTTCTCACCGAGTTCACGGAAGGCCCTGTTTCCGATGTCCACGGCCCTGGAGTCGCACCAGATGATGGACGGCCTGAGCACCTCGAGCTTCCTGTCCACCACCACCAGGCCGTGCATCTGATAGCAGATCCCAATGGCCCTGACGTCGGTGCAGTCAACCCGGGATGCGGACAGGATCATGGATGTTGCGGCCCGGACGTGATCCCACCACACCTGCGGGTGCTGCTCCGCCCAGCCCTGCTGCACGGCCATGATTTCCAGTTCCGTCTGTGGGGAGACGGCAGAGGCCGCCTCCATGCCGGTCTCTGCGTCGAGAAGGGACGCCTTGATGGATGAGCTGCCGATGTCATAGCCCAGGAGATACATGCAACGTGTACCTTTCTTTCAACCATGGAATCCGGCTGGACAACTTGATCCATGGCAGTCTACACGAAAACAAAGAAGCCCTCCAAGCGAATTCAGCCTAGCCCGGATATTGCATGAGCCATCTGCTGCGGCTTGAAGAACCTTTGCTGCAACGCTCGTTTCACTGCGGTTTTCTGCGCCTCGTGACGGTGTCTCGTGCAATATCCGGGCTGGCAGGCAAATTGCGTGAAGCCTTCACCCGCGAGCGGCGCAACCTGGAACCTTCGGGCTGTTTGGGTGCTTCTTTCCGTTTCAAGCGTCTCTTTTTGCAATCGTTTCCGTCTATGATAAATTGAGACGGATCTTTGCAAAGGGTTGTTCAGGGGAGGCAGAAACATTGGACTTTTCTCTGAGTGAAGAGCATTCGATTCTCAAGGAGTCGGTGCACAGGTTCTGCAGCCGGGAACTGATCCCGCGCGCAAGGGAACTGGACGAGAAGGAAGAGTTTCCCTGGGACATCCTCAAGAAGGCGGCTGGCCTCGGATTCGTGGGCTCCTACCTGCCGGAAGCGTACGGTGGGGGCGGGAGCGACCTCTTCACCAAGGCCATCATCTACGAGGAGTTCGTCCGTGCCTGCTTCGGGTTCAACCTCTCGCTGAACGCCTCGGACCTGCTCTTTGCCAACAACGTTCACAAGGCAGGCACCGAGGAGCAGAAACAGAGGTATCTCCCGCCGGTCCTGGCCGGAGACGTGCTCGGATGCTGGGCCCTGACCGAACCGGACAGCGGGTCGGATGCGCTCTCCATCCAGGCCACCTGTACAAGGGATGGCGACCACTTCATCCTGAAGGGCCGCAAGACCTTTATCAGCAATGCACCGGTAGCCGAGTATTTCATCGTCATCTGCAGGGAACCCGGCAGCGAGCGGATGAAGGGGGGCACGGCCTTTATCCTGGAGAGAGGCATGGAAGGTCTCGGCACGGGCCCGAAGATGGAAAAGATGGGCGGGCGCTGTTCCCCCACCGGCGAGATCTTCATGGATGACCTCAGGGTTCACAGGGACCAGGTCCTGGGGGAGCCGGGCAAAGCCTTTTACCAGATGATGAAGTCCCTGGACGTGGAAAGGTCTCTCACACCCTTCTCCAGCATCGGGATCGGCCAGGCCTGCCTGGATGCGGCCCTTGCCTACTCGGTGGAACGAAAACAGTTCGGCAAGCCCATCTGTGAGCACCAGCTGATCCGGGAGAAGCTGGCCCGCATCGCCACCGGTGTGGAGATGGCGCGCACCTTTGCCTACAAGGTGGTCTGGATGGTGGAACAGGGCCTCCCCGTAACCAAGGAAGCCGCCATGATCAAGTACTATGCCAGCCGGATGGTGCAGCACGCGACGCACGATGCACTCCAGGTCCTCGGCGGATACGGCTACATGAGAGAGTACCCTGTGGAAAGGTATCTCCGTGATGCAAGGCTCCTGGAGATCGGTGCGGGCACGACGGAGATCCAGAAACTGATCATTGCAAGAGAGCTCCTCAAGGATGTGAAGGCATGAGCGCTCACAAAAACAAGGTGATCATCACGGTGGCGCCCACAGGGTCCATCCCCTCCCGGAAAGAGACCCCCTATCTGCCCGTCACCCCGGATGAGATCGCCGAGGAGACGCAACGCTCCTATGAGGCAGGCGCCTCCATCGTGCACCTGCACGCACGGGACCCGGAAACCGGGAACCCCACGTCCGATGTGGAGATCTTCCGGCAGTACCTGGGACGGATACGGGAGCGGTGCCCCATCGTGACGCAGATCACCAGCGGCGGCGGTGCCGTAACCCTCGGCCTCACGCCCGAGCAGCGCCTGGAGGCCGTGGAAACCCTCAAGCCCGAATCGGCCTCCCTGAACGCGGGGTCCATGAACTTCGGCCGCAAGCTCTTTCCCAACACCCCGGACGTCATGGAAGCCTTTGCCCGCAGGATGCAGGAGATGGGCGTCAAGCCTGAATTCGAGATTTATGAGATCGGCATGATCCATCAGGTCCATCACTGGATCATCAGGGCCGGCCTGGCCGATCCTCCCTACCGCTTCTCCCTGGTCATGGGTGTGCTGGGAGGGATCCCGGCCACGATCCGTAACCTTCAGATGATGGTGGACGACCTGCCCGGGGAAAGCGTCTGGCAGGTCATCGGCATCGGCAGGCACCAGATCCCCATGGGCGCGGTGGCCGTCGCGGCAGGGGGCGGGCTGCGCGTGGGATTCGAGGACAACATCTACGTGAAGAAGGGGGTGCTGGCCAAATCCAACGCGGAACTGGTGGAGCGGGCGGTCACCCTGGTGGAGGCCATGGGAAAAGAGGTGGCCACCACGGACGAGGCGAGGGCCATGCTGGGGCTGAGC
>CAZSUQ010000426.1:0-5233 GCA_964609935.1 uncultured Thermodesulfobacteriota bacterium
GAACAAGCTGATCCTCCAGTATCTTTTGCAGAACCCTCGCCTCACGGAGAAGGAAATCATTCAGATCGCAAAAGGAAAAACCGTTCCCGAGGAGGTGCTGGTTTCCATCAGCAAGAAGAGGGACTGGATGAAGCGCTATCCCATCCGTCTTGTCCTGGTCCAGAACCCGAAGATGCCTCTCCCACGCGCGCTGAGGCTGCTTCAGACCATTCGGGCTCTGGATCTTCGAAAGATCTCGCGAAGCAAGGACGTGTCGGCTCACCTGGCTTCAGGAGCCAGGAAACTTTTGGTTCAAAAAGGACTTTTATAACAACATCAAAGCAAAGACGGCAGAGAGGCATCCATGGCTTTACTCAATCATGCAAAAAAAGAGTTGAGTGCCAAGATCGTCTATTACGGTCCCGGGCTTTCAGGCAAGACGACGAACCTGGAATGGATCCACCGAAAATGGGAACCTGACAAGCGGGGAAAGCTGATCTCGCTGGAGACCAAAACCGACCGGACGTTGTTTTTTGACTTCCTGCCGGTTCAAATCGGAGAGATCGCCGGTTATCGAACCCGGTTCAATGTATACACCGTTCCAGGACAGATCTTCTACAATGAAACAAGAAAGATGGTCCTCAAGGGTGTGGACGGTGTCGTGTTCGTTGCCGACTCCCAGAAAGAGATGGCCAGCGAAAACGTGGAGAACCTCAAGAACCTAGCGGAAAACCTCCGCTCGATCGGCAAGGATCTCCACAAGATTCCCATGGTCATTCAGTACAACAAACGGGACCTTGCCAACACGCTCACCGTGGAGGAATTGAACCGGCTGATCAACCAGGACGGGATTCCGTTTTTTGAAGCCATCGCCGTTCAGGGAGAAGGGGTTCTCACAACGCTAACCCGTGTTACACGCATGGTGGCCGACCACCTGAAGAACACCCTGTTCATGGAAAGGAAACCGTTGGAACAGGAACCTTTGGAAAGCCCTTCCCAGGCAAGCAATGTCCGGCCTTTTCCCCTCAGGCCCTCATCCCCACCGGCTGCGGTTCCCCAGGCCGAGGATGTACCCGCATTCCTCAGCGCCCGACCTTCATCCCCCGGACCGGTACCGGTACCGGCCCCTTCCGCCGCTCCGGATTTCGGGATTTCCCCGAACTCCGACACGAGCCTGTCGAACGAACCGTCAAAACCGGAACCTTCGCCTCCTCGGAACATATCGAACGTGTTTTCACAGGACGCCCATGACCTGGGCGAACCTGATCCACAGACCTTGAATGAGCCCTTGATGGATCTCACACCGTCGCTGGGTGAGCACCCTGAAGACGAGACGTCCACGGTACCCTTGGAACAGGCCGGCTACGACGTTCCTTCCGTCTCCATGGAAGCACCCGGCACGTTCCAGGATCCCCAACCTGAAACCGCCCCTTCCGGCACATTCCAGGCCTCAGGTCCGGGTATGGCTCTTGCCGAGGCCGAACCTGAAGAGGCACCCGAAGCCTACCAGGAAAGTGTCCAGGATCCCTCCCTGATCGACCCCACCCTCTCCATCACGAAAGAACAGGGGGCAGGGGCTTTTTCCGTTCTCCTGGGGAGCCCTGAAAGGGAAGCGTCCAATGAAATCCGGATTCCGCTAAGCATCCGAAAGGACGACAGCGGAGAAAGGTTTTCCTTTCACGTTTCGATTCGCATCGACACGAACAACCGGGATGGGTAGGAAAGAGGGGAGCTGGGATTATCTTCGACGCAGATAGCCCGCCGTCCACGCAAAGACCGCTCCTGCCAGGAAGGCGCCAATGATCAGCCAGAGTTTGGCAAAGGGCCCGAGCGTCCAGAACAGGATATCCAGGGTCACCGGCTCCGTGTTTTGAACCATGAGGATGAGCAGGATGGCGGCCACTGCCCCTGCCGCAATCCATTTCGGTCTCGAAAGGATCTGCCGCCAGATCGGGTTCCGTGATTCCTCCATAAATGTCTCCTTCGTTTGTCCCTGACCCGTCATGCCAGGAGCAGGACCGTTCCGTTGCACAACGCATGGAAGAGCGTGGAGGCAACAACGGTGTCCGTCCGTTCCCTCAACCAGCCGAACACGAGCCCCGGCACAAACGTGGCCAGCGTATCCACGCGAAAATCGATGAGAAAATGACCGAGAGCAAAGAGGATGGCCGTGTAGAGCCACCCGAAGCCCAGGGGAGCCGAGAAAACGCGGATCCGTTTCTGGAAGGCTTCGTTCAGGCGAGACTGCATGTACCCTCGATAAAACACCTCTTCAGGCAGCGCAACACAAAGCAGGTGATAGAGCAGCAGAAGCGGCCAGTCCGGAGGAAAGGAGATCGGGACCGGAGGGCGGTGAAACCAGACCTTCTGGTAGACCTGATAGAGAACCAGAAAGGCAGGGAGGATCAGGAGAGACAGGAGGAGAGCCGCCTTGAGAGCAAAAAAGAATTTTTGGGTCGTGATCCCCCACGCCTCGGGCTTCCGCTTGGTGGAAAGGAGCAGAAGCAGGGGAACGTACAGGAAGAGCGCAGCGGCCCAGAGCGGGAGTGTGTTTGAGATGAAGGGGATGGAACGAAAAGAGAAGAGGATCCTGCAAACCCCGATCACCAGAATGAACAACAGGGAGACTTCAAGGAGTGCCTTTGTCCTGTCTTGCAAAGATTAATCCCTTCCCCCGGTCATTCGACTGTAGCAGGCCAGAACCGATTCGAATTCCATTTCCCAGCAGGCCCCCGGAGCACAGGTGGAATCCCCCACCAGAAAGCAGTTCATCAGGTTCGGCACACAGTAGCCCGGCCTGTCCTTGCGGGTCTGATCGGCTCGAATGGCCACGCTGTCGAGCATGCGAACCATATGCGAGCGGATATACTCCACCGCCATTTCCTTGCTGGGGATCGCCTTCCGGATGTTCTCTTCCACCTTTGCTTCCAGGGTCTCTGTAAAGCCGGGCTGCCGGGCCTCCCGCTGCGAGCAGGGACAGACAAAGGTGGCCAGCTGCTTTCCCGCGGGTGCGTGCAGGTAGCTCAGGTTCGACAGGAAGGTGCCGTAGCTGGGAGGATCCAGGAAGAACCAGAGACCCTTCCTGGGAAAGATCCTGTGTTTGAGGGCAATGTCCACGACCAGGGCCACGGACGGCTCGGCCTTTTGACAAAGCTGGATGTATTCGCTTGTGGTGGCGCCTTCGGGCAGGAGAGAAACGAGCTGCTGACAGGGAATCGCGCAGACCACGCAGTCGCTCTGAACGGTCTCTGTGTTCACCCGAACGCCCACCGCCTTCCCGTCCTTGATCTCGATTCGGTCTACCTTTGTCTGCCATCGAATCTCGCCGTTCTTTGAAATCTCCTGCTTGAGGCTTTCCAGGATTCCTTCCCAACCCTGCCTCGGGTAGGCAAGGTACGCTCGAGCCTCAAAGCTCTTCTGGAAACAGCGCAACGTTTCCCCGGCGGAAATCTTGTCCGGCTCCGCGCAGTGCGTTGACTCATAGGCAAGGACCTGGAGATATTTCTGCAGGCTCGCGCGAATGCGGTTCTTTACGAACCACTCCTCCAGGCTCACCTCTTCCATCTCTTCAAGTTTCTCCTTCTTGAACGACCGAAGGAGATTCCATGCAGTGAAACGATCCAAGGGGGAGAGGAACTCGGCGCGCAGAACCCCTGGTTTTCCCATGGTAATACGCTTCAGTTTCTCATCCGTATCGAGAACCCATGCCTGGTTCAACGGTTCCAGGTGAAAGTCCAGGCCGAGCTGCCTGCAGATACGGGAAAAGGGACCCTTGTCCCCATAGCGGATCCTGGGGATCCCCTGCATGGACAGGAATCCCTCACGCTCCCAGGAGGAAATCCTGCCGCCGGCTGCGGGTTTCCGCTCCAACAGGAGAACCTTTTTCCCTGCCTGGACGAGCATGGCCCCCAGAAAGAGTCCGGGAAGCGTAACACCGATGACGACACAGTCAAACATGGTTGGGGAGATCCGTTCGTTGTTGGGCATTCCAGAGAGGCGGCTCAAACATTGTCCTGGATGGTATCCTCGATCCGAATGAAGAGGCCTTTGTCCAGAACCACTTCCAGGCGGTTGATCTCTTCCAGAGCCTTCTGCATCCCCTCCTCCCTTGCTTCATGGCTGAGCATGATGACCTGCACCGGCCCGCTCTCCTCTCTTCCCTGCTGAATCACGGACAGGATGGAGATATCGTGTTTCCCGAGAATGCCGGAAATCGTGGAGAGGACACCGGGTCGGTCCACCACGGGAAAACGAATGTAATACTTTGCCACCAACGCTTCCATGGGTTTCAGGCTCGCCTCCTGCGGGAACTCTCCAAAATACCCGAGAGGCGGAAGGTTGCTTTGACGGCCCAGGCACTGGTTTCTTGCCACTTCGATGAGATCGCTCACAACGGCGCTCCCGGTGGGCATCATGCCGGCCCCCTTTCCAAAGAACATGACGGGACCGGTATCTTCCCCGGTCAGGTAGACGGCATTGAACGCCTGGTCCACCTTTGCCAGCATGTGGTTCTCCGGGATCATCGTGGGGTGCACACGAGCCTCCAGCTCGCCTTCTCTGACCTTGGACAGGGCCAGCAACTTGATCCGGTAGCCGAGCTTCTCTGCATAGCCGATGTCCATTCTGCTGATGTGCTGGATGCCTTCCGTGTAGATCGCATCCGGATGGACCTGAAAGCCGTGCGCAAGCGCCACCAGGATGGACAGTTTGTGCACCGTATCCTTTCCATTGATGTCCAGGGCCGGGTCCGCTTCCGCGTAGCCGTTATCCTGCGCCTCCTTCAGGCATTCGGAAAACTCCAGACCCCTGGCCGTCATGCTGGAAAGGATGTAGTTGGCCGTCCCGTTGATGATCCCTGCGATGCTCTGGATCCGGTCCGCCGCCAGCCCCTCCTTGATGCAGCGTACGATGGGGATCCCCCCCGCAACCGAGGCTTCAAAGCCGATCTGGACCCCGGCCTCAAGGGCTGCCCGAAACAGCTCCGTCCCATGGGAAGCCAACAGGGCCTTGTTGGCCGTAACCACGTGTTTCTTCTTTGCCATGGCTTCCAGCAGAAACGACCTGGCCGGTTCGATCCCTCCGATGAGCTCGATCATAACGGAGATCTCGGGATCGTTCAGGATATCCTCTGCGCTGCTGCTCAGGAGGACGTCGTCCAGAGGGATCCCGCGGTCACGGTCCGTGTCGATATCCACGATCCGTTTCAGCTGAATCGGGACACCGGTTCTTCGTGTCAGCCACGTTGAGCCCTCGA
>CAZSUQ010000427.1:0-5221 GCA_964609935.1 uncultured Thermodesulfobacteriota bacterium
CTCACATTGATGGCAGGAATAGAATCCTTTTGATTTTACACAATCCCTTATTGCACATACATTGCAGGCGATGTAGATCTTCTCTGATGAATCAGGTTGCATGCAGCCCAGACATTCCGTTTCTTCGGGCCTTGTCCCGTAGAGATTCCCCATGACTGCCTTGAATTTTTCATTTCTGTCCCTCGTTGCTATATAAACTCCGCAGGCACCGCAGTATAGCCCGCACGGCGCCATCAAATCTTTATTCCTAAACTCTTTTTCGGTCCAACCTTCCATACCAATCTATCCTCCTCAAGATAGTATCTGATTCACTACTTCCAGCCTCAGTGCAATTCCGCAACCTTGACGACACGCATCGTCGGTCTCGGTTTGTTTTTGCTGCGTTGATATCGTATGGCCACCATGCCCTCAGGGTGACCGGCGGTCTCCAGCCAGTTGGGAACCAAGGGGTCGCGGTGGGCGATCACCACGCAGTAGCGACCATTCCCGTCCAGTTGCAGTTGCCTGTTGTGCAAGCTGACCGTGTGGTTCAAGTAATCGAAGGACTGCATCCAGCGGTTCTGCAGCGAGACGGACCAGTAGGGAGCATCGGGCACCTCCCCCTCGATTACCAGCGCTTCGTCCTCTGCAAGCTTGTACCATCCTCCCAGATAGATGTTATCGAAAGTGGGGTAGTAGACGCCGCCCAGATCGGCATTGAAGCTCTTAGGCGGGTTAGGGTCATTGGGGGACTTGGCCAGCATGCTGGTCAGCGCGATGGCGCCGTCCAAAGTATCATTAAAGAAAGTTGTAGCGGCGCGCAGGCCGCGAGCGACCCGGACTTCAGTGAGGGGGCCCGGCTTTTCGCTTATTGAGAGGTTTTGGATTGAAAATCGGCCCAGCTTCTCTTTGCTCCGGTCGTGGAAGTACTGGCGCACCATCACCATGTGGATGTCCTCTTCCAATGGCAGCCAGTTGACGTTGCTCTCGGAAGGCTGCTCCTTGCTGAGTACAATGTTGAAGTTTCCGGCTTTGTCAAGGATAAGGTCTCCCACCGAAAGGTTGGCGGCAGGGCGGTTCCAGCCGTTGATCCGTTTGCCGTAGAGCATGAAGCCCAGGTAGCCGACGCTGCCGCGTTTGCCGGTGATCCGATAACGGTAATCAGCGCTGAGCGGTGCGGTGTGATAGACCGCATCAGGGCTGTCTCCGAGGATCTTGCGGAACGGGTTGTTCCAGTCTGTGAAGTGTGGGTGGCGCACCTCCCCCTTCCAGAAGTGCATCTCTACCGCTTCAGCCAGCAGTTCGGTGAGGTAGCGCAGCCCCTCTGCGCGATCCTGCTCAGTGAATTTGGGGTTGTCGTAGACCTTGGCGCCGGCGGCCTCCAAACTGGTGACCAGTTCCCTCCAGGCCAGGGCGGCGTCGCTGTCCGCAGCCCACTCCGCCGGCGGCAGACTGATGACCTTACCGGCCTTGAAAGTACCGAACAGATAGGCCGCCCCAAGGGCGACAAGCAGAACAAGACACCAAAATAACTTTTTCATGGTATTCCCTCCTTCAAACGGTTAGCACCCATTTTCACATTTTCAGGAAGCACGAGTAAAAAACCTGCCCTTGACAAGCGACATTCCAAATGACGTCTTGAAGAACAAAACCCAATGAATCCCTCTATGATGTCCTGTGTCAAAGGGTTACCCAGTTCCACTATCGCTGCGTCTCTATTTTCGTTTCTTAGGCTTAGTTGTCTTCAAAACATATCCGGCTTATGGATTGAGAGCCTTGTAAACCTTACACAAAAGCCCCCGGAAATAGTTATTGCCGGCATAGTCGCACACTTGGGGGTCATCCGGAACAATGGCGTCGATGTTCGATTCCCATACTCCGAAGAGGCTCGGTTCCGCTTCCGGCTTCTCGGGAAACCACCAGTATCCATCAGCATGAACCACACTGGAGGGCATTCCCTCCAACAACCGCACCTTCTGTTTGATTCTCCCGAGCGGCGTCTCAAACCACGCCCAGTCCCCGTCACCAATGCCCAGCGCTCCGGCGGTCTCGGGACTGAGTTCCGCCACCGGATCAGGGTAGCGTTTTCTTATCTTGGCAAGTTGCCTGTGGGAGGAATGGTGAAATTCCCGAACCCTTCCGCCGCTGATCAGAATCAGAGGATATTCCCTGGCCATATCGGGAGTTGCCACAGGGCTCCAGGGAGGTTCCTGATACCCTGCCATAGGATCATACCCAAGCTTCTTCAGCAGACTCGGGACCAGTTCCACCTTGCCGGAGAAGGTGCCGAACCCGGTCTCTTCATACTGCTTATGTTTGTGGACAGGGAAGTAACCCGGACCATTCGCGAATTCCCGCAAGCTGACATTGGCCGGCGACAGCAGCTTATCGAACCACTCCTCCAGGGTATCCTGCCAGTGATCTGCCTGCCCGAGCCGCTTGCCCAGATCGCACCACAGCTGATAGTCGTCCTTTCGCTCATGTTGGGGGTCAATCACTGCCTCACGTCCGAACTCGGTGCCCATCATGCCCCAATTGTTGCTCAGGTGAGGCCTTTCCAGAGCATCCGTGGCCGGCAGGACATAGTCTGCAAGGGCCCCGGTTGGTGTCAGGAAGTGATCCATGGACACATGCAGTTCCAGATTATCACTTTTGAAAGCCTCATACGCATGCCTGGAATTGCCGATGGAGCACAGGGTATTGGTACCCTGGTCGAACACAGCCTTGATGGGGTAGGGTTTTTCGGTCAGGATCGCCTCCCAGACTGCATAAGGGGACGGATAGATGAAGTATTGCGCAGCCCCCCACCCCTTGGGATAGGCACGGCTCATGGCCTCCCTGTAGACAGTGAGCGCTTTCACAGATCCCAGGGAGCACGTGTCAGCGCTCACATTGTCCCGCGTTCTCAGGGGATGGTTGATCTGGTTGTCCCAGTTGACTTCGTCCAGAAAAGAGGTAAAGTACGGCGGTTCGCTGAACACACTGCCGCCTTCTTTGTCCAGGTTGCCGGTTATGGCCCGGAGCCAGCACTTTCCGAGGACCGAACTCAGCCCGGCTCCGTTGCCCAGATGACAGTTGGCAACTCCCCATGTCAGGGTTGCGGCAGAGGCATTGGCATACAGCCTGGCTGCCTCAATGATCTTTTCGGCAGGCACCCATGTGATCTCCGCCACCTTTTCCGGCGAATACTGTTGAGCCAGGGCCTTGAGTTCGTCAAACCCGGTACACCACTTGTCCACGAATTCCTTATCATAGATGCCCTCGCTGATCATGACGTTCAGCATTCCCAGGGCCAGGGCCCCATCCGTGCCGGGCCGGAGCTGCAGCCAGAGATCGGCCTCTTTGGCACACGTCGTGGGTCTGGGGTCCACCACCATGATCTTCATTCCTTCCGCCTGAGCCATTTTATACCCATCCCACAGTCTGGGCTGCGACTCGGATTGATTCGCCCCCCAGATGACCAGGAGCCCGGTCTTGTTCGGATCCAGAAACGTGGCCCAGCCGGCGATGGTGTCGTAGCCGTACATGGCACATTCAACCGGGAACTCGGCCTCACCGCAATTCTTACCCAGGTGGAAGAAGTTGGGAGTTCCCCAAAGATTACACCATTTCCAGGCCGCCGGATCGCCCGGGCCATGATGAGATCCCCCTAGGGCCAGGACAGCCTCCGGCCCGTATTGATCGCGGATGCGCTCCAGTTTGGCGGCGATCTCATCCATGGCCTGTTCCCAGGATATTTTCTCCCATTCGGCCTCACCCCGCGCGCCGACCCTTTTGAGGGGATGGTTCAGGCGTTTGTCGTGGTGGTGATAGTCTACAGCATTGGCGCCGCGCACGCACAGATGGCCCAGAACGCTCTCGCCGTCCGGCACGACCTTTGAGACTTTGCCCTCATCAATATGGGCAATTATATGACACGCGCTCCCACAGACCGGACAGGTCCCCTTTCGGGTGATTGAGTCTGACTTGTTACTCATGACTGAACCTCCTTTATTTCTATCAGCTCGACCATGACGCCGCCGACCTTGTCAGTGTTCAAATACGCCCATGAAATCCCGATCTCAGGCATGCTGTGATACCATACCGGCTCGATACCCTCATTGGCCCACTCGGCCAGTACGCCGTCAAGATCATCCACACTGAAGCGCAAATGATGCAGGCCTTCCCCTTTTTCTCTCAGGAACTCCGTGTGGGGAGTCTCTCCTTCCAGCACCTGAATGAGTTCAATTTCAATGGGGCCTGACTGAGTCAACGCTATTTTCAGTTTGCAATCGCTGGGCTTTCCCCTGTAGCTACACCCTTTAAGTTCAAATTCTGATACATTGAAAGGCCCCCAGCCGAAGACCGACCTGTAGTATTCAATGGCCTTGTCCATATCCTTCACCACCATGCCCACCTGTTCAACCGGGGGCAACTTCACGCCTCCTGTTTTTTCCCTGCCCATGTCTTTTATCTCCATAAGTGATTGTCTGATTGAGACTTGTCCGTATAGAACCTTCCGGTCGGATGAGAGGAACGGCCTGTAGCTTACTTAGGCGGCCGTACCCTGCATCAGAGCTAGCGAACTAGGCGGAAGAACTCACGGATGTCCTGAGTCAGCAATTCCGGTTCCTCCGAAGCCGCGAAATGCCCGCCCGAAGGCATTTCGGTCCAACGGATCAGGTTATATTGTTCTTCAGCCCAGCTGCGGGGCACCTTGACCAATTCTTTAGGGAAGATCGCACCACCCACTGGGACCTCGCTCTTCCCAAAGCCTAGGCCCCCGTGTACGGCTTCGAAATATAATCTTATCGAAGAGGTAATCGTCCCGGTTACCCAGTACAAAGTGATATTTGTAAGGAGTTCATCCTTGGTAAATTTGCTTTCGACATCGCCGTTGCAATCGCTCCAGGCACGGAACTTCTCAACAATCCATGCAGCAAGACCGGAAGGAGAGTCGTTGAGCGCGTACCCAATGCTCTGAGGTCTCGTGCTCTGGATCTGAAAATACCCCATCTCTTCAGCCTGGAATTTCTGACTCTCCTCTAGATACTTCAGCTCACGCGACGTGAGCCCTGCGAAGGGGTCCTCTGCACCCTTAGGAGGAGCCGCTGGAACCATATTGAGATGGACGCCAATGCAATGCGCAGAATCAACTGCGCCAATAAACGTAGAGACCATTGCACCCCAGTCACCCCCTTGCGCACCGTAGCGGGCATAACCCAGTCGGGCCATCAGCTCCGCTTCAATTCCGGCGACTTGC
>CAZSUQ010000428.1:0-5219 GCA_964609935.1 uncultured Thermodesulfobacteriota bacterium
CCACTGTATACCGCATGGCTTCTGCCGGATCGCCGTCCACGGACCCGAAGTTCCCCTGGCCGTCCACCAGCGGGTATCGCATGGAAAAATCCTGGGCCAGCCGCACGATGGTCTCATAAACCGATGCATCCCCGTGGGGGTGATACTTCCCGATCACGTCTCCCACGATCCTTGCACTCTTTTTGTAGGCTCGATTCCACGTATTCCTCTGTTCGTACATGGAAAAGAGCACCCTTCTGTGAACCGGTTTCAACCCGTCCCTTACGTCCGGCAGAGCCCTCCCGACGATGACGCTCATGGAGTAATCGAGGTAGCTCTTCTTCATTTCATCTTCGATATTGACCGGCAACTTCTGGGTATCCAACGATCTTCTCCTTTAATTGAAGCGGCTAAAAAGAAAAAATGCACCCGAAAAGGCGCATTGATTCAAACCCACATATTGCACGAGTCACCTGTGCCACGGCTCGTAAAATAGTTGCTGCAACGCTCGTTTCGACCGTTCGGTTCAGACATCCAGATTCTGCACCTGCAGGGCGTTCTCTGAAATGAACTGTCTTCTTGGCTCGACCTCATCTCCCATGAGGATGCTGAAGATACTGTCCGCCTTCACGGCATCCGCCACGGTGACCTGAAGCAGGGTCCGTCGTTCAGGGTCCATGGTGGTTTCCCAGAGTTGATCCGGATTCATTTCTCCAAGGCCTTTGTACCGCTGAATGTTCAAGCCCTTCTTCCCGGTCTGCAGGATGCTTTCCTTCAACTCGAACAGGTCCTTCAACGAGGCTTTGTCTTCCCCATTCTCCAGCTCGAAGGGCGGCGGCCCCAGATCTTCAAACTCGCGTGAAAGATGGTTCAACTCCTGAAAGGCCGGAGATTGAACGAGCTCCTCGTCCAGGACCGTCACGTGTCTGGATCCGTTTTTCGTGGACGTATACCGGACCCTGTAGCAGTTGTTCTCCTCGTCCGGCTCGATGAAGTACTCGTCGCTCGGGTAATCCTCTTCCATCCTCCTGTCGCAGAACGCCCCGAACCTTTTCTCCAGCGCCTCTTTTTCCCTGAGAAATTCCTTTGAAAAGGGTCCCTGCAGGAGCAATTCCTTGACAAGGCCGGCTTCCACCTGTTCCGGGTTCAGCTTTGTCAGGAGGTTCTCGAAACGGTTGATGCGTGTGACGAGCTTGTTCAGCGTGGCGCCGCTTATCTGTTTCCCTCCCTGTAGGCCGACCTTGTGGTCCTTGGCACCCCTTTCGATCAGGTGTTCCATGAACTCCGGGTCATCTTTGACATATTTCTCATGCTTTTTCTTCGTATCCTTTACCTTGTAGAGCGGAGGTTGCGCGATGTAGAGGTATCCTCGCTCGATCAGCACCGGGAAGTTGCGAAAGAAGAAGGTCAGTAAAAGGGTCCTGATATGCGCCCCATCCACGTCGGCATCGGTCATGATGATGATCTTGTGATACCGCAGGGTATCGATGCGAAAGTCCTCCTCTCCAATGCCCGTGCCCATCGCCGTGATCATGTGCCCGATTTCCTGGTTCTGGAGCATCTTGTCGAGTCTTGCCTTCTCAACGTTGAGAATCTTGCCCTTGAGCGGCAAAATCGCCTGAAACTTCCTGTCCCTTCCCTGCTTTGCCGAACCCCCTGCCGAATCCCCCTCCACGAGAAACAGCTCACTGTATTGCGGATCCTTTTCCTGACAGTCCGCGAGCTTTCCAGGCAGGGAACTCACCTCCAGGGCACTCTTCCTTCGCGTCAGTTCCTTGGCCTTGCGGGCCGCCTCCCTTGCCCGGGCCGCCTCCTTCACCTTTTCAACGATCTTCCTCGCAACGGGAGGATTCTCTTCAAAAAACGTGCTCAGCTTCTCATAAGTAAAATTATCCACGATTCCCTTGACATTGCTGTTTCCAAGCCTGGTCTTGGTTTGCCCCTCGAACTGCGGATCATGGATCTTGATGCTGACGACGGCCGTGAGTCCCTCTCGCATATCCTCGCCGCCCAGGGAGGTCTTGTTGTTCTTTTTGCTGACGACGTTCGCTGCGGCGTATTGATTGATCGCCCGGGTGAGAGCCGCACGAAATCCTGTGAGGTGCGTACCTCCCTCCCGCGTGTTGATATTGTTCACGTAGGAGAAAACGGTCTCTGAGTAGCCGAGGTTGTACTGCAGGGCAATTTCGATGTCCACCTCGTCCCGGACCCCGGCCAGGTGGAGGATCTTGTTGTGAAGCGGCTTCTTGTTCTTGTTCATAAGGTCCACAAATGAGGAGATTCCCCCCTTGTAGCTGAAAAGATCCTTCTGGTTCGTTCTCCTGTCCTCCAGAACGATCTGAATGCCCGCATTCAAAAACGAAAGCTCCCTCAAGCGCTGGGAGAGAATGTCATAATTCAGTTCCAGGTCATCGAAGATCTCGCCATCTGCACGGAATCGAATGCGGGTCCCTGTCTTTTTCGTGGTTCCCACCAGCTTCAGCTCGGTGACCACATCCCCCTTTTCATACCTCTGTTCATAAACATTCCCGTCCCTCTTGACCCGCGCCTCAAGATACTCGGACAGGGCATTCACCACCGAGATGCCCACACCATGCAGTCCCCCGGAAACCTTGTACGTATCCCGATCGAATTTTCCTCCTGCATGGAGCGTGGTCATCACCACCTCCAGCGCCGGTTTTTCCTCGGTGACATGGAGGTCCACCGGGATTCCCCGGCCATTGTCCTCCACGGTAACGCTGTTGTCGGTGTGGATGGTTACGTTGATCTTCGAACAATGACCTGCCAGGGCCTCATCGATGCTGTTGTCCACGACCTCGAATACCAGATGGTGCAATCCTTCAGGGCCGGTGGATCCGATGTACATGGCAGGCCTTACACGAACGGCTTCTATCCCGCCAAGGACCCTTATATTGTTTGCGTCATAATTGGATTTTATTTCTATATTTTCTTCCACAAGGCCACCTTTTTATCTAATTTATTTCTAATAAATATATATTCGTTTTAAATACTCTTCTTCGGCTGTTTTTTTATTATAGAAAAACCTTTTCAGAACGTATATGAATTTTCTCCATAGTAAAATTTATAAAGTATATTTTTTATATTTTTACTATTTTAACATGGGGCCGTTGACTTGTAAAGGAAAATGATACTACAAGATGTGCCTTTTTATTTATCATACTAGATGTTGTGTTATTGATGGTCGAATAAAAAATACTCATTCGTCTTTTCTTGTCAATTTAAGAAACATCGTTTTATAAATCTCGAGGCCATGAGATATCCGATAAAAATTTGCTGGATTACAGTGATTTGCTCGAAAGGTGGTTTTTTCGAGTCCGCAATGATGGGAAGGATGGCAAACGATTTGTGAGGGGATTTTTATTGCAATAAATGGGCCTTGAAAGGCGATGAAAAATGTCCGGGTGCACACGGGAACGCGGTAACAAGTGGTGAGCGACTCAACCTCGGATCATGGTCGATCGACTCAGAACGAGCCGAACGCCGCAGGTGGGCGGTTTTCATCGTCCCGCTAGTATGCGGGCCAGGCTAGATACGGAGGGGCATAACAATGTAGAGATAACTCGGGTCGGACTTTTCCTGTATCATACAAGGTCTCAGTCCTTTCCCGAACTTGAGATGGATCTCCCCGCTCGCAACCTGAAGAAATTCGAGGATGTACCGGACGTTGAAGGAGACCTCAAAGGAATCTCCCTGATAGTCTATATCGATTTCCTCTTGAGCCTCACCGATCTCCGGGCTGTTCGATGAGATGATCATCTTCCCCTTTTCCATGGAGAAACGGATTCCCCTGGTTTTCTCTGTGGAGAGAAGGGAAACCCTTCGAAGCGCTTCTTCGAGAAGGTTGGATTCAATAGCGATCGTCCTCTCGATCTCAGAGGGAATCACGGCCTGATGGTCAGGGAACTTTCCCTGGATGAGACGCATGATCATGGAAAAATTGTCTTTCTGAACAAAGGCATTCTCCTGGAAGAGACCAAAGGAAAGATCTTCATCGCCCTCTTCCATGAGACTCCTCATTTCGTGCACAGCCTTCTTCGGGAGAATGATATCGCGCTTCTCCCCTGTTTCTCCATCCTGAAACGATGGTAGACACTGGGTTTCCGGCAGGACCCGTTCACAATAGGAAAGCCTGTGTCCGTCGGTGGTCACCATCCGAAAGACGGTTTGTTCCTCCTTTTTTTCCATCTGCGTCAACACACCGGTGAGGGTGTAGCGTGCTTCATCCGAGGAAACGGAGATGGAAACCTTTGGAATCATCTCTTTCAGGATGGCACCCGGAAGGCGAATGGATTCCTCGGTCTGGATCGGTGGAATCTTCGGGAATTCGTCCGGTGCAAGCGTTCGCAGTTTGAAAAGGCTTCGAGCGGAACGGATCTCCAGGTTCTCATCCTTTTGTGAGAGTTCAATCTCCGTTTCGGGCAGCTCCCGAATAATCTCGAAGAACTTCCTTGCATGAACCGTTGTGCTCCCCTGGTTGACGGGCTCGGCCTCGCAGATGTCGGTGATACCCACTTCGAGGTCTGTGGAAGAAAGTTTCAGCGAGGTCTCCAGGGTTTCCATCAGGATGTTGGAAAGAATAGGGAGGGTTGTCTTTCTTTCCACAATGTTCTGAGCTCTTTGAAGGTGTGTGAAAAGGTGTTTCCTTTTGACCTTGACTTTCATTTTTCATGACCTCGGTTTACGGAATGAAGGAAAGAGAAAAATAATTTAACTATAAATATATCTTCTTTTCTTCTGTTTGTTGAATTGTTGGGAAGAAAGACAAGGGATTGATTCTTCTCATGTTTTTTTTCACATCGATTTCACAGCTTTTCATGTCCTCCAGGCACCGTACCGGATTTTTCAAGAAGAAATGAACAGGACCGAGTGGAATCTACACAGGATGTTCAGACCATGAGCATCTTGCGGATGGAGCCGAGATCCTGATTGAGACCTTCATCGTCCTTGATCATTTTTTCGATCTTGTTGACCGCATGGATGACCGTGGAATGATCCTTTCCTCCGAACCGCGTACCGATTTCCGGGAAGGACTCGGATGTCAAATTCCTGCAGAGGTACATGGCCACCTGTCGTGCAAAAGCGATCTGTTTTGCCCGTTTGGGAGACTTGAGATCAGAGGCCCGCAGCTTGTAATGATTGCAAACCGCTTTGATCACCTCTTCGATCGTAAGGGTGGTCTTCTTCTGCCCGATAACGTCTGTCAAGATGTCCTTGCACAT
>CAZSUQ010000429.1:0-5214 GCA_964609935.1 uncultured Thermodesulfobacteriota bacterium
AGGTATTTGCAGGAATTGCGAGTAACTTTTCAGCATTCCTCCCGCATAATCCGGGGTTTTATATATGAGCTTTTTGTTTGACCGGACATTGGCTTTTTCTTAGAATGGTTGGAGGCAAACGGACACGAAAAGCACCCAGGGGATGACACCATGCGTTTAGCAAGACAAGAGGGGCAGGCCCTTGCCGAGTTCCTCCTGGTGGTGCCGCTTTTTTTCGTCATTCTTCTGGGCGTGGTGCAGCTGAGCCTCATCTACCTGACCTACCAGGTGGTCCATTACGCCTCCTTTGCCGCATGCCGTGCGGCCATCGTAAGGCCCTGCCAGGCCTTTCATCCCAATAACGCGTACGCAGGTCACTTTACCCCCACCGTGTTCTCCGCAG
This sequence comes from uncultured Thermodesulfobacteriota bacterium, assembly GCA_964609935.1. Lineage (GTDB taxonomy): Bacteria > Desulfobacterota > DSWW01 > DSWW01 > DSWW01 > CAYTRL01. Next base: position 383 of record CAZSUQ010000429.1, read on the forward strand.
CCGCGCTCTCCACCATGACCATTGCACCGGCGCAGGATATGCTGGGGTCAATCCCTTACGGCTGGTTGCCCGAGCTTCCGGAGTCCGACGCGATCGACGGCCTGGATTTCTCGGACCCGCCCCGGGGCGACGCGGCTGAAAACAAGTATGTGAATGCCGCCTACCTCACAGCGGTGCATCGGGTTCAGGCGGACTACTCGGAAGACCCCCCTGAGTGGCAGCCCCTTGGCATGGGAGCGGGACCCGGCATACCCTGTATGGATGCCGACTACCTCGAACCGGACCCGAGGCAGAACGTCCCGCCCACGGGGCACGACATCAGCCTGGAGGTCACGTTCCTTTATCCCATGATCGTACCGCTGGTGAATCGAGTGTTCTTCGGCATCTGGGTGAACTTTACGGAGATTGCCTCCGAGCTGGGGGTTCCCCAGATAACCGGGATCGAGCCCGGTGGAGGGGAGGTCATGACGCTCCCCACCTACGTGCTGCCGTCCCTTTCGCAGTACCGGAACAGGGTCCAGCAAGCCGTGAGCGTCGTCTTCAGCACGTACGGCTTTGGAACCCAATCCGTGAGCAGGGCCGGCCTCGTTGCGGCCGTCATGAACAACAAGGCATGGTACCCCATACCCGTGCGTGCGCGAACGACCCTGACCGTGGAGGGAACGATCTATCCCATGGTCTACAGGAGATGGGTACCCCCCTGATCTTGAGGAGATGGAGACCAAGAGAACAATGATCAAGATCTTTACCCGACAGATCGAGAAGCTGGGCTCCGAGAAGGGGCAGGCCCTGGTCTTCGTGGCCATGGTGGGCGTGGTGATCTTCCTCTTTTTTGCCATGACCATGAACCTTGCCGAGGTGGTCAACACCAAGATCAAGAACCAGAACGTTGCCGATGCCACGGCCCTGTCCGCTGCGGCCTGGCAGGCCCGCGCCCTGAACATCACGGCCGGGTTGAACGAGAATATTTATCAACACTGGCTGCAGTTTCTGTTCTTCAGTGAATGGTTCGTTATACAGCTCTTGGCCTGTCAGTTTGCCTGCTGTTACTGGACCTGCACGGACAACCCCACGTGTATCCTCTGTGTCATCTTCATGTCCACCGCGCTTTTCGGCCTTCTTTACAGCCTCACCGGGGGGATGACCGCCGGGGAGCTCCAGGACGACGTTCTGGCCAACTTTGACGAGACGTTGATCACCAATGATCTCCCCAACGTGGTGGACCTGAACTACCAGTTCAAGATCAACACGCAGGACGTGGACAACCAGGTTTTCATGTACGCTCACAACAACAACGGAAATCTGTTCGTGGATCCGGGCGGAATGCCCGGGAATGCCACCTTTGCACTGACAAGGGGGGGGTGGTGCGAACTGCTCATAGGCCTCTTCTACTACGCTTGCCGGAACGGTCTGCTCCCGCAATGCATCGGAGACTGGGAAGCAGGCTTGCGCAGTATCTACTGGACGATGAACCTCAACAGGATGTACCGTTATTGGCCCTGGTTTGAAGGGCCCTGCTACAGGAAAACGGTTGAGGACTCGAATTTCAAGATTGAGCACCTCCACCCCATGGTACTCATGACATACAGGCAAAACAGCTTCCTGGCTCAGGACCCGGAAGAACAGATGCCCATGACCGTGGGCATCTACCGTGACCGGATGCCGCCCGTGCTTCACCTCTGGGGATTCGGCGACCGCTCGAGCTTCAATTGCAATGAACCCCCGATGACGGCGAACAACTGGTTCCCGTGCACGGACGAGGCACATTACGCCTTCTCCTCCGCCCATGCCTACAGCGAGGAGGTGAACACCTTCTACGATATCCTGAACAGTGTCTTCACAATCACCCGTTACGCGATCCCTGTGGGCTTTCACGAGATGGACTGGCAGCCGAGACTGTTTCCCATCGAACCTCTGCTGGAGGAGGGGGAGCAGTCCCCGGAATGCGGGTGGGTGGCTTACCAGGACATTGCAAACCAGGTGGGCGCGAGCATTGGGGAGGACGAGGAAGAGTACATCATTGACAATGTGCTGGAGGACCCGGACAACGCGAGCAGGCAGTATTTCCTTTACTAGAGGTGCCGGAGAAATTCCAACATGATCTGTTTAAAAAAGAGAAGCAGGTGTCCGCAGAAGGGGCAGGCCCTGGTGGAGTTGCTCATCCTCCTGCCGGTCCTGCTCATGCTCCTGCTGGCGGCATCGGACTTCGGGAAGCTCTTCGTGATCAGCGGCAAGACCGAGGTGGCCTCGCGATACGGCGCGGCCCGGTGGTACCGGAGCGCACCCTTCGACCAGATCGATACCCTTTACGAGGAGCCGGGGGATGCGGCAGAGGCTGCGGATCAGATGGAGAGCATGTACTTCGAAGGCTCCCTCAATGACGAGGAGGACGATGATGACGTGGGCTTCTACGAGATGGGGGAAGGCGACTTTGTGTACGAGCCGCCCGACCTGGGGGTACCCTTCTGGGATGCAGCTCTGGACATGTTCGACGGGGACAACAACATCTTTCCCATAAAGGCCAACCGGGTGACCTTTACCTATAACCTCCCCTTTTTCCCTTACGGGCGGGAAGACCCCATGGAAGATACCGTGACAACCGGCGGTCTCTGGGGCGACGGGATCGACCCGGACCCGCTCGGGCCATACCCGCTGGTCACGGCAAAAGGGGATTTTGTCTATGTCGCAGAGGTGTTCGATCAGGGCGGCGGCGATCAGTTCATGGACATCCTGAAATCGTACGGATTGATCAATGACGTCGCCCTCCATGCGCTCAATCTCTCCATTGCCCTTATCGTCCTCTATATCTTTCTCTACCTCGGCTAACATCCTCCCTGGTTTCGAGCTGTCTTCTGGACACCCGGCCGCGTGCTGCCAGTTCATCTATTTAACTTGACGAGCTTTCTAGGGTTTGTTATGGAAAAGGACCGACCCTAGCAGGCGGGTGGTTCTCAACGCCCGGCCAGGGAGCCCTCAGGGATGCTTGCCACCGAGAAAAGGACAAAACCGGAAAGGCCGTTTCTCAGGCCAAAGATATCCGGCGGAAAAGGTTTCGTTGCCGTTGTTGCATGTCTTCTCCTGCTGGGGCAGGGGTGCGCCTCGCTGGGCGGGAGCTCCTGGGTGAAGCGACGTGCGGTGAACGGCCTCTATCCCACACTGGATGACTTCTACAACGTGGCCCTCCGTTGCGATGACCCGGTCCTACTGAAGACAACGCTGGAATCCTACCTGCTCCTGATCGAGACCTTGATCGAGATGAACCCCGAGAACCGGGAACTCCTGGTGCTTGCCTCCACCTTCTATGCCTATTACAGCTTCGGCTTTGTCGTGGATGAGGACCTGGAGCGTGCCCGCAAGCTCTACTGGAAGGGGATCGCACTGGGCAAGAAGGCCCTGTCGTTCAACCGCTCTCTGAGGAAAGCCCTGGACCAGGGGGAGCCGCTCTACAAGGCCGTCAAGCATCTGCGGCCCGACCGGGACGTGCCTGCCGCCTTCTGCACCTCCCTGAACCAGGGGCTGCTTCTCATCTGCAGCCTGGACGTGATGGAGGCCTTTGCCGAGGCCAATGCCTTCAAGGCCATGACCGAATGGATCATCGAGCACGAGGAAACCTATTTTCACGGGGCTTCCCACACCCTTCTCGGCGTCTATTTCGGTCTCATGCCCGTGGTGGCGGGGGGAGGGCCGGAAAAGGCGCGGAAGGCGTTCGAAAAAGCCATTCAGATCGACAGCCGGCTGCTCCTCCACTACTGGGCCTATGCCCGGTACTACCCCACCCTCATGGACGATGAGGATCACTTTGACGAGCTCATCCGGCACATCCAGGATGCCGATCCCTCCGTTGTGCCGTCGCTCACCGCCCTCAACACCATCTCCAAGATCAAGGCAAGACGCCTGGACCAGGACCGGGACTACTACTTCTTCTGACACGTTACTTCATGTTTTTTTCTGAACGGAAAATCAAAAACCAACGGAGGAACATCGTGAAGAGAAGAGGTCTTATCCTGGTCCTGTGCTTGCTGGGTGTTGTTTTTTGTCTCCCCGAACAGCTCGCAAACGCGGGAAGGAACAAAAAGAGAGCCAAATACAGGATCAAGATCGCCACGCTGGCCCCGGAAGGAACGGTCTGGATGAAGGCCATGCGAAAGGTGGCGGATTACGTGGAGGAGCAGAGCGGCGGCGAGTTTCGCGCGAAGTTCTACACCGGCGGGGTCATGGGGGACGAGCCGGACGTTGTCCGCAAGATGAAGCTCGGGCAGCTCGACGGTTCAGGGGTGAGCCTGACCGGGGTGCGGCTCACCTGCCCCGAGTTCCAGGTTCTGGAGATGCCCTTTCTCTTCGGGCCCAGTGCCTACGATGAAGCGGAACATGTCCTCCTGGAGCTCTACAACGAATTCGACAAGTATGCGGAAAAGCATGGATACAGGATCGTGGCCCTGGGATCCGCAGGGTTTGCGCACATCTGTTCGGAAAAGCCCCTGAACAGCATGCTCCGTGACTTCCCCCAGCAAAAGGTCTGGCAATGGGAGGGCGAGACGGTCATGAAGGCCATCTCCGAGTCCTTTCGCGTCCCCACCATTTCCCTGCCCCTGCCCGACACCCTCACAGCACTTCAGACCAGAATGATCAACACCTTTTACGGTACATCCATTCAGGAAGTAGCATGCCCAGGCAGCAAAACCTACCCATCCATAAAAATATTGAACTTGCTCTCCTTCAGCTCCGAATGTTGAGCTCATGTCCATAAACTGCATCAATGCCGCTAATAGTGCAATAATTCCGGCGTGTGGTAAAAACTTAATAAAATTCATTCTAATATCCTTTCTGATTTT
>CAZSUQ010000430.1:0-124 GCA_964609935.1 uncultured Thermodesulfobacteriota bacterium
CCGGAGATACAGGCTGCACGGACCGGAGGGCGACGAATCGTACTCACCCGTACGTTGAGGAACCCGGAGGGAGTACAGCCTGTAGATTCGGCTATCTTGGCAGCCGCAGCAGGAATACTCGCTT
>CAZSUQ010000430.1:134-5214 GCA_964609935.1 uncultured Thermodesulfobacteriota bacterium
ACAGGTCCCTGAAGCGTCGGAACAGCCCCTTCCTCTTTTCCCCGTCCTTCCTCTTCTCCGGTTTTGAGACCTCCGGGTGCAGGGGACAGGATTCTGTTGGCTCTGTGCCGGCCAGGAAGGCCTCTTCAAGTGTATCCTGACAGGAAGAGGTGGCAAGCCTCCCGCTTACGCCATCGATCTTCTTGAAGACAATACCCGGAGGGGGGAGGAAGTCTTCGGGTGGCAGGGTTCCGGACGCCTCTGTGATGAAATCCGCCCAGATAGGCAGGGCAGCGCGGGAACCGCCGAACCCGATGCTCTGAGGCTTGTCGAATCCAACCCAGACCAGGGCCAGCAGGTTCGATGTGTACCCCACAAACCATGCGTCACGATACTCATTGGTCGTGCCGGTCTTCCCGGCGGTGGGTACGGTGATCCGGTCCGAAACGCTGAAACCTGTTCCCCTTTGAATGACGCCCTTGAGAAGATTCGTGATGAGAAATGCCGTCTTTGGAGAGACCGCCCTTTTGAGCTCCATGGGCTTTCTCTTCAGCAGGTTGCCCTCTTTGTCGAGCACGGTCTTGATGGCCCTGGGCCGGCTCACCACGCCGTGGTTGGCAAAGGCGCTGAAAGCCGACGCAACCTCCAGCGGAACGGCTTCAAATGCACCGAGAACCAGGGAAGGGACAGGGTCCATGGGCGTGGTCATGCCCAGGTCCTTAGCCGTGTTGATGATGTGCTTGTAGCCCACGTGCTGTCCCAGCCACGCAGTGGCACAGTTCATGGATTTTTCAAGCGCTTTCCGGAGGGTTACCTCTCCTGCGTACTGGTCATTGAAGTTGTGCGGGCTCCAGGTCTTTCCATCGTAGCGGATCTCGATGGGTTCATCCCTGAGCATGGAAGCCGGCGTGAACCCCGGCGGCTTCTCCCTGGTCCCCTCCAGGGCCGTGGCATACACAATGGGCTTGAAAAGGCTTCCCGGCTGACGCCTTGCCTGGGTCACGCGGTTGAACTGACTCTTCTTGTAGTCCCGTCCGCCCACCATGGCACGAATGAAACCTGTCTGCGGCTCCAGGCTCACCAGGCATGCCTGAAGGGGACCGCCAGGGTCCGCTGCGGAATGCTTGAGGCGCGAAGGAGCCCTGGCCTCCAGCCGGGCGAGCCCCTTTTTCACGCTCTCTTCCGCTACCTTCTGCATCTCCACATCCAGGGAGGTGAAGATCAGGAGGCCCTCGGAGGTCAGAATGTCAAGCGAGTATTCCTTTTCCAGTTCCTTGACGAGAGAGTCCACCAGGTAGGGAGCTTCGTTCTTTTCCGGATAGAAAAATCGTACTTCAACCGGTGCAGTCTTTGCTTCGTTGTTCTCGGTCTCGGAGATCATCCCGAGACTCCACATCCGTTTGAGAACGTAATTCCTGCGCCGCTGGATCCTGTCCACGGCCTTGTGGGGGGAGTAGAGATTTGGAGCCCGGATCAGGCCTGCCAGCAGCGCACACTCCTGGAGGGTCAGGTTCTTCACCGACTTCCCAAAGTAGAATTCCGCCGCCTCACCGATGCCATAGACACCGAGGGATCCCTTCTGGCCGAAATAGATCTCGTTCAGGTAAGCCTCCATGATCTCGTCTTTGGTGTACCGGATCTCCAGGAGAAGGGCCATCAGGGCCTCTTTGGCCTTCCTGGAGAAGCTCCGCTTGGGCGTGAGAAAGAAGTTCTTGACCAGCTGCTGCGTCAGGGTGCTGGCACCCTGCACCACCTTGCCGGCCTTGAGGTTGGCAAGCGCGGCACGTGCAATGGCGCTGAAGTCCACCCCGATGTGCCGGTAGAATCTCTGGTCTTCCGTTGCAATGACCGCATCCACCATGGAGACCGGCACCTCTTCGATGGTCACAAGCCGGCGTTCCTCCCAAACCTGCTCGAACAGGCCCGTGATGAGTTCCGGTTCCAGGTCAGCGGAGTAGATCTCTTTGCCCGGATGGTTCAGGTTGCGAAGACGGTGGACCTTGCCCTTCCGGATGTCGATTCGAAGCGGGAACCCGGAAAAATTCACCTCCGGGTAGATGAAGTCATGCAGGTGGATCTCCAGGGTATCGGCGCCCTTCCTGTACTCCCCCTTTCGGAGTTCGTTCCTCCTCGCAGGCTGGTAGCCGAGGCGACGGAGCCTGTCATAAAGGTTGGACCGGGTAATGGAAACGCCCGGGTACACGGAAAAGGTATCGGAATAGATCTTGGATGGAAGGCGCCACCGTCTTCCTTCGAAACGGCTGACGATCTCACGGTCGGCCAGGATGACAAAGGTGACAAGAGAGGAAAGGGCAATGATGAGCAAAACACCGAGAACGACGAGAAGACGTTTGTGCCACCCTTTGATCCGCTTGGAGGGGGGTGTCTTGCCGGGCTGTTTCCGTTTTTTCTTTGCGGGTGTCTGCTTCCTTTTGACGCGTCCGGCAGCCGATCGCTTAAGACGGGTTCTTTGTGCCGACTTCCTTCTCAGGGGGCTTTTTGCTCGCGGCAGGCTCTTTCGGCTTCTCTTTTGCTTCATTGCCCCTGTCTTTCTTCGGTTCCATCTTGCTGGAGGTTAACTGCCCGATCTTGCGGTTTGCAAGATCGGCCTGGGAAGCGCCGGGGTACTCCTTCAGCAACTTCTTCAGTGCCGCCACCGCAGCTTCGGGCTCTCCCATCTTTTCCAGGGAGAACCCCATTTTCAGCAAGGCATCCGGAGCCTTGGCCCCTTTTGGATATTTTTGGTGGACCGCCTGGTACTTCAGAATCGCTTTCTCATAGTCTCCTGCATTGTAGTAGGTCTGACCGATCCAGAACAGGGCGTTTCCCGCAAGGGACGAGCCGGGGTGCCGCTTGATAAAGGATTCAAAGGCGGTCCGTGCATTCTCGTACCGACCGGACTTGTAGAGCCTGTAGGCCATCTCATAGGCCTCTTCCCGGCTCAGCCCCTTTTCCTTTTTCCGTTCATCGCCTGACCCGGCTCCGACCTTCCCTTTCTTGCCCGGTGCAGAGGCCGGCGGTGCCGGATCAGGCTTCCGGGCCACGGTCTTCCTCTTCCCTTTTTGGGGCGATGCAGCCTTCTTGAGACCGAAAAACTCCTCGATGCGGATGATCCTTGCATCCAGAGACTCCAGCTGTTCCAGGACGTGGCTCAGCTGCATGGTCACGGATTGCTCCATGGCCTCCCGCTCTCTGGTCTCCTGGGAGCTGGAGTGGCTTCCTGATGTCACCTGGCCCCTCAACTCCTGGATCTCTGAGTGCAGGTCGATCATATCGGCCTTGATATCCGCCTGATCCTTCTGGATCGCGTCACGGGCCCCCTTGGCGTCCGTTTGGATCGTTTCCACATCCTTTCGGGTCTTCACCGCCACATCTTCCGTGCTGTCCAATCGTTCCTTGAGACCCATGAAGGCGCCTTTGGTCACAACACATCCAGCAAGCAGGCAAAAGATGCCCACCACCGGAAGCACGAGCTTGAAAAGCCCCTGTGTCCGATGTCGGAACATGTTTCAAATCCTTTTCTTAGCGCTTGAGAATGAAGATGTGGCCCCTACGATTCCTTGCCCAGGCCTCCTCGTTGTTTTGAGGATCCAGAGGCATCTCCTCGCCGTAGCTGATGGTGCTGACCTTTGCGGAACTCATGCCGAGACTGACCATATAATCCTTAACGGCCTCGGCCCGTTTTTGCCCCAGGGCGAGGTTGTATTCAACGGTTCCCCGATTGTCGCAATGCCCTTCCACGAGGATTTCCACATCGGGGATAACACGCAGAACTTCGTAATCCGCCTTGAGGATCATTCGCTCGCCGGGGTTGAGGTTGTACCTGTCGAAGTCAAAGTGAACATCCTTGAGCGCTGCTTGCTGTTCCTCGAGGGACACGGTCTCCTCTTCCACCACTTCCTCCACCACCTCTTCTTCCACCACTTCCTCCACCACCTCTTCCGGACCGGGATCAACATCGCCTCGCTTTACGCAACCGAACATCCCGAGAAAGAATACAAGGGTTATCAGGCCAAGCCAGCGGTTTCTCATGGAATCCATCTTCATCATCTCATCCCCTTTTTTTGTCCTTTGTGATGTCCTGCCAGCATCTTGCACAGATGAGTCGCAGGCCCCTTAACCTGCTTTCCTTTTTCCCTCTGCCGTCAAATGGATAAAAAATGCTTTCGGTTCGGGCATTTCATTGGTCTAGAATCTAGCACAAGCCGGTTCGGAGCACAACAAAATGCACGACCTATGGGGCTTGGGCGGGAGACCATGCCGGCTCGGTTTCGTCGCGAGGGCTCCATGTCAGCCGTTTCAGGCCGGTTCCATCCATTCGAATCAGGTAGATGTCATGGCTTCCCTCACGGCTGGAACTGAACGTAATGAGCCTTCCGTTGGGTGACCAGGAGGGATTCAGGTGATCGCCGTGCCCCTGGGTCAGCTGTGTCCTTTGGGTGCCGTCCGGTCGAATGCGAAAGAGATGGAAATTCCCATCGACCCTGGAGACGAAAACGATCCAGTCGCCTTTGGGAGACCATTCCGGGTCTGCATTGTACGTCCCTTCAAAGGTCAGCCTTTGCACGCGTTTGCTCTTCCGTTCCAGGGTATAAAGGTCGGGCTGCCCTGCCCTTCCGGACACGAACACGATCCGATCCCCCTCGGGCGACCAGAAGGGAGAGACGTCAATGGACCAGCTTTTTGTGAGACGTTCGGGCTTCTTGCCCCCCTTGAGAGGCAGGGAGAAGATATCCGTCTTTCCGTCCCGGGCAGCGGTGAATGCGATCCGCTTTCCATCCCGGGACCAGGCGGCGCCGGAACAGAGGGGCGAGAAGTCCTTGAGAAGCGACTTCAGCTTTCCACGCTTCCTCGGATCCAGAAGGTAGAGGGAGGGAAAGCGCTTCCAATAGGAGGTAAAAGCGATCGTGTTCCCGTCCGGGGACCATGCAGGCGAAAGGCAGATGGAGTGCATGCGGGTCAGCTGTTTGGGCTTGTGGCCGTCGTAATCCATGGTCCAGAGCTCTTTTGAGCCGGTGGCGTTGGAGATGTAGGCGATCCGGGTATCAAATGATCCTTCCACACCGGTCAACGCCCTTTCCACCTCGTTGGAAAACCTGTG
>CAZSUQ010000431.1:0-5211 GCA_964609935.1 uncultured Thermodesulfobacteriota bacterium
AGCGTCTTCGAGTACGACCCCTTCGACTATCCCGAGGATCGGAATCCCTCCCAGCCGCTGGACGGGGTGGTCTATGAATACGTGATCGAGATATGGCCCATGTCCAACGTCTTCAAGCAGGGACACCAGATTCGAATCGATGTGTCCGTAACGGATTACCCCCATTTCCTTCCCAGCCTCGTGCCCTCGGTGAACGAGATTCTCCACGACGAGAATCATCCCTCGCACCTTGTCCTGCCGGTCATCGATCCCGGGACAACCGATCCGGCTCAATGGATCACAGAGACAGAACCCTTCTTCACCGGGGAGGAGGGGACCTGGTCGGAGTTCTGACGGCCCTCGGCAGGCAATGGGTAAACACCCACCAGAGGCATCTGTATATTTTTCTGCGGCCTGTCAGGAGGGGTTTGCGATAAACGTAAGGTATTGCACCCTCCCGGTCAGAGCAAGATCCACGCGGCTGATCCCTGTTGGGCCCTGTCTGAGAAGGGCCCCCTCCTGGCTGTAAAGATGCCACTCCCCTTGTGCTGAAGGGTGAAGCGGCACCTCTGCCTGGACCGAGTCAGACACATTCTGCACCGCGTTCCACAACCCCAGGATCCATCCATCCTGGTCGTCATGAAAGACCAGGGCTTGAACCGTTGGAGGCCAATTCAGGGTCCTTCCGAGGTCGCCAGCATACCGGTAGGCTCCCAGAAGCCGGTTTGCGGTGTGGAGAGCATGGTAGGTGGGCTTCTCCTCGGGATTCAATCCCGGCCATGTGAAGAGGCCGAAATAGTCCTCAGTGGGAACGGTTGCAACCCCTTTGCCATCCCAGAAGGTGTACCAGTAGAAGGTAGCGATCCCCTTTGAAGCAGCAATCAGAAGGCTCCGCGCAAGGTAGGCGGCCTGTCGTTCCGATCCGATCAGAAGGGACGGCCACCCCATCTCCGTGAGATGAACCGGTTTGTCCGGACAACCGATCTCGGCCAGGTGTTCACGGGCATGATCGATGGCGGCCGTCATGTCCGGGTAGGTGAAGGATCCGATATCCACGGACAGTTCAGGCATGGTTTGCTGGACAAAGGTGTAGGGGTGTATGGCCATGGCGTCGAACCAGTCGCAGATGTCCGGATGAAAGGCTGCCACCCGCGGCAGGAAATTCCAGAGCCCGTCAGGCCCGAACATGAAGATGTCCATGGAGCTGAGCCCTCCGAAGAGCACCGTGGCTTCCGGATCCACGGAGTGGATGGCGTCATAGCCTGCCTTCAGGAACCGTCCGTAATGTTCAGGATCCGGGTATGGGCTCCAGAAACGAATCGTGTTCTGTTCGTTCCAGATCTCATAGACGTGGATCCTGTCCGCAAAGTGATCTGCCACATGGCCGTTGAAATCGGCCCAGACCGCCGGGTCGATGCTGCTGTCCGTGCCGTCCGATCTAGCCCAGTCCACGCCGTAGTCGAGAAGGGCATTGACCTGGATGCCTGCATCCAGACACGCGTTGACCATGACATCGTACCCCTCCCACTGCCACTGGTCGTCAAGGGGTTCGATCTTGCTCCAGGAAAAATCCGTCCGCATGAGACCCACCCCGGCAGAGACGAGTTTTACGATCTCAAAATCCCGTGTCCAGCTGGGGGCAGGGCTCTTGCTCATGTGGCTGGAGATGGCCAGCATGTCGCCCACGCGAACCCCTCCGGGCTCCATGCCGGAGTAGGGCCCGCCGGGGGTGTCCCCGGCATTCCGTGCGGTTTCCCGGTTGCCGTGGGTTCCGCACGCCGTGACCAGGATCAGGATCAGTGCAAGGAGAGAAAGGAAAGCGGATCGTTTCATGCAAGAATCTCCGAGGGTCTTTCAGATATCTAGGGTTTTACGGATTGTGCCACAAAGAAGGTTCCAAGATTATATCGCACCACAGGGACATTTCCGAAGATCCTCTGCATTTCGTCCGGGATGTTCCTGGATGGGTCCCACGCGGCAAATCGCCTGAAAAGGGTCCTGATCAGAGGGTTGAGCACAGACAGCACGCCTTGAAACAGGCACGCATCACAAACAGAGATTGTGCCTCCGGGTCGCAGCATGTCAAAACACCGGGCAAGGGCGTCCCTCCATGCGGGGATCGCGCTTACAGCCAGCACGGACAGGATTCCGTCAATGGTTTGGTTGCGGATGATGCTCCTTGCAGCGTCTCCCTGAAGGAGGCGCACGTTGTTCCAGGACTTTCTCCGAATGAGCTCCGAGGCTGCGGCCAGCATGTCGGCAGAGTAATCGAGACCCAGGATCACCCCCTTCTCCCCGACAGCCTCCCGGGTGGAGGGGAGGTTTCGCCCCGTTCCACATCCGAGATCAAGGATCCTGGTGCCGGTGATACGCCCGAGTGCCTGAACAGCCCTTGATCGGATGAAGGCCGGCCGCCCGAGAAACGTCACATAATCCGAGAGGGTGTAGAGGGCGGGGTGACACCCCCAAAAGGCATAAACACGGCGGATGGTATCCAGCGATGCCGTGGAGGAGGGAACCAGCCTGTCATCCTGCGACATTCATCTCGACCTTTCCCCTGTTGTCGCAATTTGAACTTGTCTGCAACTTGCATGATTTCATGCTTTCACCGCTCCTGCAAGATGTTTCATGCATGATGGGGCAGGTCCAAGACAAGCTTGTTTTGGACCCAGGTTGACTCACCTGATGGCTTGATTTACTCTCGGAATGCTTGCCCTTATTTTCGCAGCCGGACCTGAAAGTGGCCTGTGAACCTGACGAAAACCGGCACAGGGACCGTCCAGCAAGCAGCTTCTTGGATGAGGATGTTTTACGACGCAAGGGGAGAATCAAAAGATGAATATCGGTTTGTTGGACCTTCTCATCATCTACAGCTTTCCGGTCCTTGTTCTGATCTTTCTGGCAGGAGCCTTTCTCGCATGCCTCTACATGATCGTACGTTTCGACCTGTTTCGCCTTGATTTCAGCTATGATGTCCTCATCGGGCTGAAGTACAGGAAAAAGGCATTCAGTCCCGTCAATGTGGCACTTCTTCTTCTGTTTGACAACGGGATGCAGGCCACCCTGCTTTACCGGATATCCCGTTATCTTCACCTCAAAGGCCTGGGCCAAGCGGCTCTGGTCATCAACAAGATCTCCAAGTACATCACCAACATGGACATCTCCCCTTCTGCTAAGATCGGAAAGGGGCTTTCCCTGTGGCACGGCACGAGCATCATCATCGCCCAGTTTGCCGAAGTGGGGGAGCGATGTGTGGTTCGCCAGGGGGTAACGGTTTGCGGGTTTGGAAAGGTGAGGGTGGGAAACGACGTGAGTTTCTCCCACGGTGCCTTTGCAATCGAAGGGAATCCGGATCCCATCGAGATCGGTGACGGAAGCGTCATCGCGGCAAACGCCGTGGTCACCAAGTCCGTGCCTCCGAACCATATTGCAGCAGGCGTGCCGGCGGGTACGATCATTGAAAAACCCGGCACCCAGGTGGAGGGCGTTATTTTCGACATGGATCGGGTCCTCGTGGATACTGACGAGGCTGTCTTCATGACGCTCCAGTCCATGATGAAAGGACTCGGACGTAAGCCCCTGGCCAGGAAAAGATTCGAACGCTTTCGGAACATGCCGGTTCCACTCCTTCTGGAAAGGTTGTTGCAGGGGCCGGACCTGGGAATCGGGGGATCCTTGTTTCTTCAGCGCTTCCAGTCGTTGTGCGAGGAGCAGGTCCATCTCCGCGAGGGAACCAGGGAGACCCTGGTGATCCTGAAGGAGATGGGGATCATGATGGGGGCCTTTTCAAGGCTTTTCGGGAAATGCGCTGAACGGATCCTGAAACAGAACGATCTGGAAGGGCTCGTAAGGGTTATCAAGGGATTCGATGAGCTTGACGAATGGAAACCACACCCGAGATTGCTTACGGAGATGATGGGCGCCATGGGGCTCCGCAAGGAGAACGCCCTTTACGTGGGTTGCAGTACCCTTGACCTTCGTACCGGAAACAATGCAGCCATCCGTGTGGCTGTCCTGCCCCTTGGCGTGGAGCCGAAGGAGCGGTTGGTGCGGAGTGTGCCCAGGCTCGTGGACAACAAGGTGCTCGATCACATCGGGCAGATTCCGGACTACATCCGTGAGAAGCAGGGCGGGACCCTGTCTTCCGAAGCTGTTTGCATGTAAGGCTGTTTCGTGAGGTGAGAAAGGGGTGCATCTGTGAAGAAGGTCGTCATGCTGAATTCAATGAGTTTTCTTCCCTACCAGGGCCGCTATCTTCGGATCTACAATGAGGCCAAGACCCTGGTGGACGCGGGATACGATGTGACCTTGGTTGCATGGGACCGGGACTGCACCAGCCCTGCCCGGGAAGACATCGACGGCATCAAACTCGAGCGGATCCCTCTCAAGTCCGAAATCGCCAAGGGTCCTAGGAACTTTTTCAAGATCCTCTCCTTCAACATCAAGCTTCTCGGCCTTCTCTGGAAGCGCCCTGCGGATGTGATTCACTGTTTCAATCTCGACACGATCCCGGCAGGGATCCTCGTATCCAAGCTTCGCAGGAAGAAACTCACACTGGATCTCTGTGAGCCCAACTACTACATGTACTGGTCCAAGAGACATCTCTCCATCGCACGGCTGATCGGATACCTGGAGAGGCTTGCCACGCCCGCCTTTGACAACATCTTTGTCCACAACCTCTACCAGGTGAAGAAGTTTCAATCCTTCGGCGCCCGTGGTCTGGTACAGATCTCCTCCGTCCCCGGGGGCAGGATGATCCTGGATGACACTGAGGGAGGGAGAGCGGGAAGGAAGGAGAAAATCGTTCTGGGACGGATTGGAACGGTCTATCCGGATTCAGGCTTTGAGGAGATCGTAGCCGCATTCAAGCGACTCATTGAACGGAAGAACCCGGTCAGCCTCCTCATTGCAGGAAAGGTGCTGGACGTATACGAGCCCACCTTCAAGGACCTGGTGGAACCCATTCGGGACCACGTGGAACTCATCGGAGCCTTCGACATCTCAGAGATGCCGGAGCTGTACAAGAAGATCGACCTTTCCGTTCAGATACACAAGCGCACGCCCTGGTTCCAGAACATCACGCCTACCAAGTTCTTCGAGTCCCTTGCCAACGGGGTGCCCGTGATTGCTTCCGACATCGGGGATTACAAGGAACTGATGGAGGCCTATCCATGCGGGATCGTTGTGGACGAGGAGGATCCGGAGGGTGTCTGTGAAGCGATCGAGGGATTG
>CAZSUQ010000432.1:0-5208 GCA_964609935.1 uncultured Thermodesulfobacteriota bacterium
AGGGATTTCGAGCTCTTCCTGGAGAGGTGCGTTCCCAGGGAGGTGAGGGAAAACTTCCGATACGGTAAAGCGGAACGTGCCGTTGAGTTTCTCAAGCTGCTGGACGATCCGCCGGGCCGAAGGAAATCGATCATCTTCACCACGCACGGTGCCCTGAGCCGGAACCTCTCGGACCGCTGGGTCATGCTCGCACTCATCTACCAGGCCCTGAAGAGAAGAAGGGGGGCGGCTAAGCTGAGAACCGCTCTCTCCAGAATCCTTGGGGATCTGTTGGGAAGGAAGGGGATGACGAGGGACAGGCAGGGCGTCTGGGAGGAGCTTCTGACGTCGCACCCTTCGACTTGGCTCGAGATTCTGCACAATTGGGGGATAGACCCGGAGGGTGATAACAACCCAGATACGGACGACGATCCGGTACCGAAAGCGGTCTGGGAGGCGCTACCGTTTCTGGATACGGACCACGTGTACGAGAGTCTGCTGAAGATCCCTTTCCGGAGATCGAACTCTTATGAACTCAGGATCCGGCAAGCCCGAAGAGAGATCATGCAGGAGGTCAGGGATCTATGGAAACGCTGCCTGATAGACTTGAAGTACACCCTGCCCTTGTTGATCCTTGACGAAGCGCACCACCTCAAAAACCCCCAGACCCGTCTTGCTTCTCTCTTCAGAAGCCAGGACGCGGAGGATGATGCCGAGGAGGTCACTCGGGGGGCCTTGAGCGGTGTTTTCGAGCGGATGCTCTTCCTGACCGCAACCCCGTTTCAGCTTGGACACGGAGAGCTCTGCTCGGTGATCGAGCGGTTCGGAGGTATATCCTGGAAGAAAAGGAGAGCTCCTGCGTCCGGTTGGGAGGGTTTTATTGATTCTTTTGGCCGGCTCCGGAACTCGCTAGACGCGGCCCAGGAGTCATCCATTGCCCTGGACAGTGCCTGGGGGCGTCTCCGTAAGGAGGATCTGATCGTCAACGGAACCGAGTTTCAGGATGTGGTTGACTGGTGGGGGAGGCTCTCCGGCGAGGAGAGTCTCTCACCTTCGGCGGGCCAGGTGCTGCTTTGCTACAGGACATGTCTTGAACGCATGAAGGAGGCAGAGCGGGTTCTGAAGCCCTGGGTCATCCGGCACCTCAAACCCCGCCGTCTCCCGGCGCCCAACGAGGTTTCTGCACGCCGGCGCATCATCACGGGCAGGTCGATCCTGGAAACCGAGTATTCGGGGAAAGACGAGTTCGGCATCCCCGTTGCAGGCAACGCCTTGCTGCCATTCCTGCTCGCTGCACGGGCAACCTCCCACGCGCCTAATGCCCGGCCTGTGTTTGCGGAGGGGCTGGCCTCGAGCTACGAGGCCTTCCTGCACACGAGACAAGTGAATCTTGCCGGGAAAGGGAACCCGGGGATGTCGGCAAGCGACTTGGACGACGATCCCGGTGATATGGTAGAGATCACAGCGCCTGCGCACTGGTATCTCAGGCAGCTGGAAGCCCTCCTGCCCCGGGGGGACGCGAGGGCATCGCTTTCCCATCCAAAGGTGTCGGCAACCGTGAAACGGGTCGTGGACATCTGGGGTGAAGGGGAGAAGGTCATCGTTTTCTGTCATTACGTGGCCACCGGCAGAATCATGAGACAGATGATCTCCAGGGAGATCGACCGCAAGATCAGACAGGTGTGTTCCAGGAAGCTACAGTGCAAAACCTCAGAGGTCCCCGACGAACTCGAGCGGATCGGCAGAAGGTTTTTCGATGAGGATTCCCCGGTCCGTCGTGCGTATGAGAGAGAAATCAGGAAGATTCTCCTGGAATACCCCCTACTCTCCGATTTTGAAGATAAGCTTATAAATCTCGTCCGGCGATACGTCAGAACTCCATCTTTTCTTGCTCGGTTCTTCCCCTTGAAGCAGGGGCGGCTCGGTGAGGATGCGATGATCGCTGCCATGGACAAAAAGGACCGGTCAGGGATGACCCTGCGATCCTTGCTTCATTACTTTTTTAGCTTTCTCGTGGAACGGTGCGGCAGGGAAGACCGGTACAGGTACATCGAAGCGGTGTCGAGCGTCCAGACGGGCTCCTATGCCGGGGCTGACGCGACGCGAGCGTTCGACGAAGATGAACTCCAAGGGGATAGGCCCGAGCGGCTGATCCCCAACGTACGGCTGGTGAACGGCAACACAAAACAGGAGACGCGGCAGAAGCTCATGCTCACTTTCAACACCCCCTTTTACCCCGAGGTCCTGGTTGCCAGCAGCGTGATGGCGGAGGGTGTGGACCTCCACCTGAACTGCCGCTTTGTGATCCACCACGATCTCTGCTGGAATCCGAGCACCCTGGAGCAGCGGACGGGGAGGGTAGACAGGATCGGCGCCAAGATCGAGCACTGCGGGCGGCCGCTTAACGTCTTCTTCCCCTACATCGCCGAGACGCAGGACGAGAAGATGTACCGCGTTGTGATGGACCGGGAGCGGTGGTTCAAGGTGGTAATGGGGGAGAAGTTCAAGGTGGATTCACGCACGACAGAGAAACTGGCGGAGCGGATTCCCTTCCCGGAGTCCCTAGCCTCGGCCCTGGCATTTCGCCTGGAGGTTGATTGAGAGCTTAACCAAAAGGATTCATTTGCGTACAGGGAGTCAGGATCTCATTAACGAACTACGGAGTAATAATCCAGACAGAAAAAGGATCTAGTGCTCGGTTATTCAATTACGGGTGTTTTCGTATACCTGAAAAATAATGCCTTTGCTCGTAGTTTTCTGGTTACCGTGTACAGCCGCCGGAACGTCACTTTCCGTTACCCGGTGTAAATTTTATGGGCGGTTAGAGGGAAGTGGATTTTTCCTCAATTTAATATAGATTGATATAAGTGCGATCTTTGCCTTGAGTAACTTGCGTTTGCGAGGTCTTGCACTGGATGACGGTTGTTTTGCGACAGTCATTCCACCGTCTCATCAGAGCCAGACAAGACAAAGCTAGGAAGTACACCTACACGTGCTAGCAATCGTCAGGCCTTGTCCAGCAACTCTTTAAGCGCTTCTCTAATCCTGCTCGACATGCGCCTGAGATCATATAGATCGAGTATGGTTCTCATTAGAGCTTCCCGGTGAAGATTCGGCTTGATTTCTTGGAGATTCTTGATGAGTGCCAAAACCTCAGATGTGGGTATCTCATGAAAGCTTCTGTGTCCCCGGTTTCTCACCACGACAGGCTCACAGTTACATGATCGTACGATGGGTTCAGCCTGTTCGGACAATAGCATTTCATTTTCCGCTACAATTTCTCCGTCACTCATTGCGCTTCGAAGAGCTTTTTCAAAAACAGTGCGAATCTGACGGCCCACTCTACCAATTCCGCATGCACGTGCATAGATGCATTGTCCCCATAAAACAGGCGAACCGATGGGAAAAAACCAAAGGGCCGAGGGGCGAATCCCGTGAAGTAACGATGAAGTAAACCACCCTCAAAAATCGGCTAAATGGACCGATTTTCCCGACTCGGTGGGCTGAAACCACCGGGTTCATGTTTTACGTCTGTACGGAAGGATCAACAAGAACAATGCCTTACGCGCTTAGAGTCCTGTTCCCTTGAACGGCGTGAAGTAAGAATGAAGTAGTCTCACCCAGTTTTCTATGTCTGTCCGCCCGCCTCCCCGGGAAAAACACAGGTCTTGGAAGCAACTTCCAGGGGAAGAGTGGAAGGTTCAGGAGTGCGCCTCCTTTTTCAGCGCCTTCAACATGGGAAGAAGTTCGGGGACATCGTCCTGAATGATGCTCCAGAGCGTGTCATCGTCGATGCCGATATAGCTGTGAATGAGCCGGTTGCGGGTGGCGATGATCATCCGCCAGGGGATTTCGGGATGGGCGGAACGGACTTCTTCAGGGATATGGGTTGCGGCTTCGCCGATCAATTCCAGGTTGCGCAGGGTGGCATCATAGGCGAGCCCACTCTCAACAAAACCAGGCTGGTCGAGCCCGTCGGTGTAGGCTAACACCTTTCCAGCGAATTCGATCATGTCGCTGAGGTAGAAACGCCATTCGCGTTTGCCGGGATTAGACATTGACCCGCTCCTGTTCGATGTAGGGGCGGAGCTCGGGCCGTAGGGCTTTTTCGGTGACCAGGTCGACCGGGCAGCCGAGGAGGTCCTCCAGGTAAAACTGCACGCCGAAATATCGCTTGGAGGTGGCCGGGCCGTCGAAGGCCACCAGGATGTCCACATCGCTGCAGCTGGTCGCTGCATCGCGGGCGGTGGAGCCGAACAGCGCCAGCCGGATCACGCCAAAACGGGCATGCAACTCGGGCTTGCTTCGGGTCAGCAGTTCAAGGGCGCGCTGCCTGTTCATCCTTAAACCTCCATGGGACGCATTCATCTTCACTGCTTCCAAGGTATGGAAGGGTTGTCCTTCTAGACATACTCAATGTTCTCTTTGATGTTTTCTGCCACGGAAGGAATCCGTATGGAGTTGACACCATCTTCGTCATACCGATGATTCTAAGGTGTTCATCTATTATGTCAATATTTTCAAACAGCTGGAATCTGCTTTGCGCGATTTGAAGTCCTGACGCTTCAGGTAAGAAGTTTTCAGGAATTTCTCCGTGAAGTAATGATGAAGTAGACAGTCTCCGAAAAGCCGGAAAAGAGGGAAATTTCGGCTATTATTGTGGTTGAAACCACTGGGTTCATGTTTTACGTCTGTACGGAAGGATCAACAAGAACAATGCCTTACGCGCTTAGAGTCCTGTTCCCTTGAACGGCGTGAAGTAAGAATGAAGTAGTCTCACCCAGTTTTCTATGTCTGTCCGCCCCCCTTAGTCCTTCGATCCTCCTTGACCTTCTAAGGCGTACCCGAAATAGCGGGCCTCACGTGGTCCAACTATCGGGGAGGCGCTTATTTGGGGGTACGAGGGACCTTTAGAAAAAGATTGGACTTGACGATATGTCAGATATGACATAGAATGTCCTTCATGAAATCGGAAAAGAAAGAGAGGCAGGACAAGCCGCTGGTGTGGCTTGGGGGAGAGATAAAGACTCCTCCACTATCACAGGATGCTCGAATAGAAGCCGGATTCCTCCTTCGGAGGTTGCAGAGGGGGGAGACCTTATCCATGCCCCAATCCCGGCCTATGCCGAGTATCGGATCGGGCTGTCATGAACTCAGGATCGACGATGAAGAACAAACATGGCGTATCATCTACTGCATTGACAAAGACGCTATTGTGATATTGGAGGT
>CAZSUQ010000433.1:0-5192 GCA_964609935.1 uncultured Thermodesulfobacteriota bacterium
CAGCACCATATTCACGAAGTGCCCCGCACCCAGGCTTCACACACACTCACATCAGACCGAGCCATCCGACTGCCTTGCCGCTATCGCCAGGAGGATGGGCTTCAGATGCTGCCACGCCTCAGCGGACCCCCCGGGCATGATGGACGGCCCCTTCAAAGCCCCCTCTTCCCCTCCGGAGACGCCGGTGCCCACGAAGAGGAAGCCCTTTTCCTCCAGGGCGCTGACCCGGCGTGCGGTGTCCTCGTAGTGGCTGTTTCCGCCGTCGATGACGATGTCTCCGCGCTCGAGAAAAGGGAGGACCTGGTGGATGCTCTCATCCACGGGCCGGCCGGCCTTCACCATGAGCATCACCCTGCGCGGCCTCTTCAATGATGAAACCAGCTCCTGGATGCTCTGACAGCCCCGGATCCTGGTCCCGTGTGCCCGTCCGTCGACGAAACGGTCAACGCGGCTCAGGGTGCGATTGAAGACCGCAACAGAGAATCCGTTCCGGTCCATGTTCAGTGCCAGGTTCTCTCCCATCACGGCAAGACCGATCAACCCGATGTCCAGTTCTCCCATGGATCCCTACCCCTTTTAAATCGTCATTGCGGTGTACCCACCGTCCACGCACACCACCGCACCGGTCACAAAGGAGGAAGCCTTTTGTGAGGCAAGCCAGAGCGTGGCGCCGATGAGGTCGCCCGGTTCCCCGAAGCGTGCCATGGGTGTGTGCCCCATGACGGCCTTGATCCTCTCCTCCTTGAGGATCTTCCGGTTCTGCTTGGCAGGGAAGAACCCGGGCACCAGGGCGTTCACGCGAATCCCATGGGGCGCCCACTCCCTGGCCAGAAACTGGGTCATGTTGTTGATCCCGGCCTTGGAAACCCCGTAGGTAAACACCTTGGAGAGCGGAGTGAGGGAGCTGACCGAGGAGAGGTTGATGATGCTGCCGCCCTCGCCCTGCTCGATCATTGCGGCACCAAAAACCTGGCAGGACAGAAACATGCTCTTCAGGTTCACGTCCATGATCCTGTCCCACTCCTGTTCGGAGATCTCCAGAAAGGGTGTGGGTGAATTGATGCCTGCCGCGTTTATCACCACATCCACCCTTGCCCACTTTGACACGATCTCATCCCGGGCCCTTTGCAGGTCCTCCTTGCTGGAGGCGTCGGCGTGTATGCCCATGGCTTCCCTGCCGCTGGTTTCCCGGATGCTCTCCGCTTTCTCTGCGGCCTGTTCTTCCCTCGGGCCCAGGACCGCAAGGTTTGCCCCTGCCATGGCCAGGGCTTCCGCCATGGCGCCGGCCAGCACGCCGTAACCGCCGATCACGACGGCAACCCGGCCCTGGAGTCCAAAAAGGTCGTCAAGGTAACTCATGGACCCTCCTTCCGTCTAGACAAAGGGAGCGAGATGCCTCCGGATGTGACGCTCCAGGTTTCGGTGGTGCGCATCCTCGTTCCTGTGCAGGCAATCCATGACGGCGTCCTTGAACAGGCGGTTCCCGCCCTTCCCTTCCGCAGTGAGGACACGGCCGAAAGCCACGTGGAGCACCTGCCTGGCATCATCCTGGTCGAGCAATGCCTCCAGTTCCCGGTCCGCGCAATCACGGCCTTGCGGGACACGGTGGATCTCCGCGGACACGTGGTAGGTGGCCCTTTCCCGGGGGAAGCAATCCCTTGAGAAGTCCAGGATCCGCCGGAAGAGATCCGGGTCGTGTCCTGCAACGGTTCGCAGGGCCTCCAGGTAGCTTGTCCCTGCCGTCTTGATGTGGAAGCGGCTTTCAGGGAAGTCGGCCACCATCCGGTAGACGCTGAACTTGTCGCTCCCGGAGTGGAAGCTGATCTTGTATCCGCCCATCATCCTGGATATGGCCAGGTGAGATGCATAGGCCTCACGGAAATCCGCCGGGTCGCCTCGATAATCCACACCCTTTTCGAAATCGCCCGTGAACCTCGGCGCCAGGCCCACAAAGGCCACGCCCAGCCGTCTCAGCTCGGCTGCCATGAAGTAATGTTCAAAGGGTGTGGTCACCGACTCTGTTTCATCCACAGAGACCTCGAGCTCAAACCCTCCGTGGCCGGCCCTGTCCTGCAAATATCGGTACAAACGCACCGTAGAGGCAACCGCATGCCCGTACTTCACCCAGGCACGGGCCACGTCGAGCTCTGAAGGGAGCAGTGCCGGCCCCGACTCCAGCAGGACCTCCTTGCCGGCATACCTGGAGACCGCATCCCCGGGGCGACCTTCGAGCTCCTGCCAGGGAAGCTTCTCCATCCGTTCTTCGAGCCCGGCTGCATCGTAACGGTCGGCCTGGTTGTCCACATGATCGCCCGGGTCGATGGTGAACAGGGTGTATCCTGCACCCACCATGAGGTCGATGTCTTCGGTCGTCTTGAGGTGGTCCGCATCCGACCCGAAGCCCTGGTGAAAGCCTTCCCGGAACGCGGCCCATGTTGCAGCATCCATGACCTCCCCAGGGGTTCTCCTGGTCCGGTCCAGTTCCCGGATGGACTGCTGCGCGAGCACCGGCCGGATCCCTGAATCCCTCACGGCCCTGATGTGCCCCGGCCCGGCCACACCAAGCCTGTCTCCCAGCCCGATGGAATTCTCCGGGCCGATAAGCACGGGGCTCAGGGTTTCAAGGGTTTCCCGCAGCGTACAGGCGTTGCCGTGGTTCATGGAACACTGCTTGAGGCGCATGCCGTTTGCAGGTGAGGGAGACACGGCCGTTCCTTCCAGAGCGGCGGCAACCGTTGATGCGCCCTTTTCTGAAAACACCCAGAGCCATTGCTCTCCTTCATGGACAGCCAACAAAAGGCATGCTTCATCCACCTTGTGGATCGAAGAGGGGTAAAGATCGAGGAGGAGCCGGCCCACGGACACGGGCTCCCTGGAAGAGGTGGAACCTTGTTTCAGATGGAGCAGGGAATGGATCGTATCAACCGGGTTCACCTGTTCTCCTCACGAGGACCGGGGGTTCACGATGATCCGGGCAGAAGGGGGCGCAGGTGCCGGATGGTCCTGCGGGCACACGTGCCGGGGTCCGGAAGGGGGAGGGTCTCTGCGGACAGGAAGCCCTGGTATCCCTCACCATGAAGCACGTCCACGATACGGGAGAAATCGATGTGCCCGTCCCCCGGGGCCCAGCGGTTGGAGTCTGCCACGTGCACGTGATACAGGCTCTGGAAACACGCCCGAAGGCTCCCCTCCATGGACGGCTCTTCGATGTTCGCGTGAAAGGTGTCGAACAAGACGCCCGTGTTCTCGAGCCCGGCCTGATCAATGAGCGCAAGGACCTCCTCCACCGTGTTCAGCAGGTCGGTCTCGTAGCGGTTGATGGGCTCCACGGCCAGCCGGACCCCCTGTTTCACCGCGTATTCACTGCAATCCGCCAGGGACTCCCTGAGCATGCGCTCCACCGATTTTCGATCCTTTCCCTGAGGCGATCTGCCGCGGATCAGGCCGAGGATCACCACGGCATTGAAGGTGGAGGCAAAATCCACCTGGTCCCGGATACGCTGAACCGCAGCCTTGCGAATCGCATCGTCAGGGTCTGTGAAGGAAAGCCCCTCTTCACCGAATGCCTGGCCGGTCCCGATGGCAGGCACCACAAGGCCCTGCGCCTCCATCACCCCTGCCACGGCCACGGCATCCAGCAGGTTGGGGTCCCTGACGGCCAGCTCAACACCGTCATAGCCTTGAGCCGCGATTCCCTGCACGCTCGTCTCAAGGTCTTTGCTGTAGGCCAGGGCCTTGAATGCGGTTTCGTGGGTTGAGAGGACGATACTGAGCTTCACGGAGTCATCCTCGCTGTACCTGGATGTTCAATTTCTCAAAGTCCCAGCTTGGGCAGGCCGTAAACGCTTTTCCAGCCCGGGCTTCCCGGTTCCTTCAGGTAGGGCTCCATCTCTTTTTCGGTGCGCAGGGTCACCTCCTCCACCGGCGGAACCGTCCCGGCAGGGAAAACCTCAAGGATCTCGTCATGGAGAAGGGTCAGGTAGGCCAGGATCGCCGCCACCGTGCGTTTGGCCTTTTTCGGATCGCCAAGGGTGGGCTTGCCCACCACCCCTTCCGGGATGCTCGCCATCTCGATGGGAAAATGCCCCTGGCCTTCGGACCAGCTCCCCGGCCTGCCAAAGGGATCCACCGCCAGGTCGAGATGACCGGGGGGGAGGTAGCCCTTCACCTCGGTTTCCTCTGCATGCGCCATCTCCACCCCTTCCGGGTAGAGGAGGAGAAGAACGGATGTCTCGGCTTCATCCGCATGAACAAAATCCGTATCCCAGTCACCTCCCCGGTCCTTTGTCCGGAAGAACTCCCTCACGGCGCGGTGCCAGTCTATGGTGCGGAAGATGCCGGGCAGTTGGTACATTTTCTGAAACTCCTGGATCACGGCCTCCAGGACCCACTGCTGGCCGTGGTTGTTCACCAGGATCTGCTTCCGGAACCCGTCGTTCCAGAGGCCCAGCATCACGTTCATCAGGGTCCGCCGCATGGTCTCCTCCTCCACCATGACCGTGCCCGGCATGCCCACGTGATGGTAGGGATGCGCGCCGTAGTTGATGGGGGAATAGACCAGGTTCACGGGCCTGCCCTCCTTGCCGGTCTTTCTCCGCACGCCCTCGAGGATCTGGGTGACCATGAAGGTGTCCAGGGCGCTGATGGTGTGCAGGCCGTGGAGCTCGGTGCTGCCGATGGGGATGAACACGATGTCGTTCTTCCTTCGGTTCTCCTCCACCTCCTTTCGAATCGTTGTCTGGAGGTAGGTGCCGGGCTGGCCCAGCTCCGAGGGTGCAGGAATGCCGTAGTCCTCCAGGATCCTGTCGATCTCCTCCTCAGAGGCTTCCCAGATCTCTTTCTTCAGCCGTCCCACGGATGTGTCCTCAAAGAAGAGGTCCGGCTGACTCGAAGGTAACCATCTCGTTTCCATGTTCATCTCCTTGATCGATCCCTGCCTTCCCGCATGGATCGAGGTTGCCTGTTGGTTGTTCGGACGGATCTCAGGACATCACCGTGATCTTGCACTCATCCCGGTCCGTCTGCAGGAGCGTCAGGTTTTGCAGCACGTCGTCCAGCCCCACCTTCTTGGTGACCAGCGGTGTCATGTCGAGTCCCGTTGCCATGGCGCTGATGACCCGGGGAAAGGTTCCGTGCCCTGAGTGCCCCTGTGCACCCACGATGGATGCCCGCGGCTCCTGGAACACCTCGCC
>CAZSUQ010000434.1:0-5171 GCA_964609935.1 uncultured Thermodesulfobacteriota bacterium
ACCGTTTTTCTCGATTGCAAACACTTCCTTCTCAGGAGGGTATGAAATAAATGGCTGGTTATGATAATTTATTACGTTAATCTTTCTTCGGGCTTCCCGGGGAAGCCGAACGAGGAGTTCCCTCTGCGCCTTTGTTCCATCGGAGCAGGAATACCTTCTTTTCGCGCCGTCATGCGGCACGTCATGCACAGGAGATCGAACCGTCATGTACAACGAGCATCGCGTTAGTGTGATCATCCCCGCTTACAACGAAGAGGCTACGATTGCCGAGGTCATTGCAGATTTCAAGACCCAGGATGACCTCGACGAAATCATCGTCGTTGACAACAACTCCAAGGACCGCACTGCAGAGATCGCCAAGCAGGAAGGCGCGCGGCTCATCACCGAAACCAAGCAGGGGTACGGAAATGCCCTGCGTGCCGGGATGGACCAGGCGGAAGGAGAGATCCTCATCCTTTCCGAGGCGGACGGCTCCTTCCGGTCCTCGGATGTGAAGAAGTTTCTTGCCTACATCGAGGATGCGGACATGGTCATCGGCACCCGCACCACCAAACAGATGATCGACCAGGGCGCGCGCATGAATTTCATCATCCGCATGGCCAACGTTCTGTGGGCCAAGCTGCTCCAGATGCTCTGGTTCCTGACCAATGAAACACGTTTCACCGATGTGGGCTGCACATACAGGGCCATCTGGAAACAGGCATATCTGAAGATCAGACCCGGCCTCCAAGCCACGGGCCCGGACTTCTCCCCGGAGATGATGGCCGAGGCCCTCCATCAGCGCGTGAAGATCGTGGAGATCCCGGTGAAGTATTACCAGCGTTCCGGTGGTGTGAGCAAGCACTCGGTCAGCTACTATCACCTGGCAAAAACCGCCATGCGGATGCTCTTCACCGTGATCCGGAAGAAATTCGAATCCACGACCCGACCACCCACGCAATCCTGAAACGTCTCGAGGTCGCCCGGCGTTCGGTGCATGAAATGCCTGAAGGCGTTCACGCTCCCCTGGGCGGACAGGGGACCAAAGAGACAGAACAGGTTCAACACAGTGGATCTTGACGTCTATCAGGAATGGTTTGAACTGGAAACAGAACACTGGTGGTTCGTGGGAAGGCGTAAGCTTTTTGTCCAGTTGATCGAACAGACGCTGCAGGATCAGACATGCCCGCCCAGGACCGCTCCGCTCCGCATCGCGGATATCGGATGCGGCACAGGGGTGAACCTGGACGCCCTGAGCCGGTTCGGAACGGTCATCGGGGTGGACCTGTCTGACACCGCACTGACCTTTTGCAGGGAAAGAAGGCGATCCCTGCTCTGCCAGGCGCCCATGTCTTCACTCCCCTTTCAATCGGAAAGCATCGACCTCATCAGCGCCCTGGACGTTTTGGAACACGGGGATGACGACCGCGCCATGCTCTCCGAGGCCTACCGGGTGTGCGCACCCGGGGGCTGGGCCGTCTTCTCGGTTCCCGCCTACCCGTTCATGTGGGGCGACCACGACGTGGCGGCCCATCATTTCCGCCGCTACACCGCTCGAGAGATTCGAGCCAAGGTGGAGGAGAGCGGTTTTTCCATTCAACGGATGACCTACCTGAACTTCCTGCTGTTTCCGGTGAGCGTCCTGTTCCGGAAGACCAAGAACCTGGTCGCCGGCACCCTCCGCAGAATGAGGAAATCGACCAAATTCCGGTCCGACTTCCGCTTCACGGAACCCCCGCTGATCAACCCTGCGCTTCTGAGGATCTTCACCGCGGAAAAGCATCTCCTGAGGCATCATGATCTCCCCTTCGGCTTGAGCATCTGCTGCATTGCGCGGAAACCGGCCGGGGCCCAGGAGGAAACAACGGTCACCGCTTCCCGGTTCACCGCGGAAGAGGAGAAGGAACGCAACAGGAGCAACCAGGTGGAATGGACCAGCCCTCCCACCTGAAAGAACCACCCGAAAGAGAACTGGAGTTTGAACATGCAATCCGAACACCTCGTGGGCGTCATCCTTGCGGCCGGGAAAGGAACACGGATGGCCCCCTTCAGCCAGCGTTTTCCCAAACCGCTCCTCCCCATCTGCAACCGCCCGATCCTCGAATACCAGATCGAATACATGAAGCGGGCGGGCATCAGGGAAATCATCCTCGTGATCGGGCATCTCGGATATTCCATTGCCCGTTATTTTGGTGACGGGGATGCCCTGGGCGTAAAGATCCGCTACGTGGAACAGGAAGAAACCCTGGGCATCGCCCATGCCGTGGGAAGGCTCGAACCCTACATCAGCTCCCCTTTCCTCCTGTTCCTGGGCGACATCTTCTTCATCACCGAGGATCTTTCGGTCATGATCCGGCAGATGACAGAGAAAGAGGCCAGCGCCGTTCTTGCCGTGAAGATGGAGGAAGACCCGGAGGCCATCAAAAGGAATTTCGCGGTGCGCATGAACGAGGACGGCTTTGTCACGCGGGTTATCGAAAAGCCCCGCTACGTGACCAACAGGCTGAAGGGCTGCGGTCTGTATCTCTTTGACCTTCACATCTTCGATGCCATTCGACGCACCCCCCGGACAGCCATGCGGGACGAGTACGAGATCACGGATTCCATCCAGATCCTGGTGGACGACGGGTTTCCGGTCACCACGTCCAACATCGTCAAGCGGGACATGAACGTCTCCTTCCCACACGACCTTCTTCTTTGCAGCCTGGAGGTGCTCAAACACCAGGGGCAATCCCACGTTGTGGGAAAGAACTGCGAACTCCACCCGGACGCCGTGCTGGACCAGGCCGTCATCGGGAACAACGTGAAGGTCACGCAGCCGATTCGCATCCACCAGTCCATGGTCTTCAACAACACAACGGTGAGTACGCAGGCGGACCTGGAGCGATGCATCATGACTCCGGAAACCCTGATCGAGTGTAAATATTTCTTCTAAGACGAGCCTGAATAGAGAGACGGAAATTGAAAGATCGACGGATTCTTGTCACAGGCGGAGCCGGGTTCATCGGCTCCCATGTTGTTGAGTCCCTCCTGCAAAAGGGGGCTGTTGTTCATGTCCTGGACAACCTCTCCACAGGGAAGAAGGACAACCTTCCCCCCGGGGCCCGCTTCTTTCACGGGGACATCCTGGACCCGGACTGCCTTGACCAGGCCCTTGACGGCGTGGATTCGGTCATCCACCTGGCAGCGCGCGTGGCCATCCGCGACTCGCTTCAGAACTTCCACAAAGATGCGAGCACCAACGTGATGGGCACCCTCCTCCTGATGCGGTACTGCGCGGACCGGAAGGTTCGAAAATTCGTGTTCGGATCCTCCATGGCCGTGTATGCGGACAGCAAGGAGCCGCATCCCATTTCGGAGACCTATCCCCAGGAGCCCATCTCCCCCTACGGGATCTCCAAGCTTGCCGGAGAAAAGTACATCGAACTCCTAGCCCGCCCCCTGGAAATGGACTATGTCTCCCTCCGGTTCTTCAACGTCTACGGCCTAAGACAGGCCTACACCCCGTACGTGGGCGTGATCACCATCTTCATCGAGCGGCTTCTCCGTGGGGACCCGCCCATGATCTTCGGGGATGGGGACCAGATGCGCGACTTCGTTCATGTAAAGGACATTGTCAACGCCACGCTGCTCGCCCTGAACTCCCCTGTGAGGGCCGGGACCTTCAACGTGGGCACCGGCACAGGCTCCTCGGTCAACCAGATCGCCCGGCTCCTCATCGACAAGATCCGGCCCGGCCTCGAGCCTGCTTACGACGATCCACAGCCGGGAGAAATCCGAAACTCCATTGCGGACATTTCACAGATCAGGGAGCAACTCGGGTTTGAGCCGCAGGGCGTCCTCTCGGAAAAGATCGACGAAGTCATTGCGTGGAAGCAGGGATGTTGAAAATCCATCCGGCGAAAATCACTCACGCTCGCGTGAAGGGCAACGGTTTCAGACCCGGCCAATGGGAAAATAGATGTGACGAAGCGGACGCCTGTCTCCCAACAGCCCTTGCAATCATCCGATGTCATTGAACCCTGCTGTCCCTGGATCCGCCCTGCACTCTGGTCCTGGTTGATCCTCCTGATCTCCCTGGGCATTTGCTGGCAGACGCATCTGCTGAAACTCCCGCCCGTTGGTCTCGTATTGCTGTGCCTGCTGCTTCTTCTACCCGTGCTCTGGGAGGAGATCCGCCGGCAATCCCTGTCCCGGTTCCTGGACGATGTTTTCCGGTCCAGAGGGAAAACCGCCTTGTTCCTCTTCCTCTGTCTCATCGCTGTGGTGAAGTTCTACTGGATGCCGGGCTACAGGCTCACCACCATGGGAGACGGTCCCCCTCATACCCTCAGCACCTGGATGGTGTACCAGGCGCTCCAGAACGGCGAACTCCCCTTCTGGACAAATGACTGGGCCTGCGGGGCCCCGTTTCTTCAGTTCTACCCTCCCCTGTTCTTTTACCTCGGCGCTCTCCTCCTCTTTGTACATGAAAACATCCTTCTCGTTTTCCAGGTTCTTCTCACCCTGTTCCACCTTGCGAGCGGATTCACCATGTACAGGCTTGTCCGCTCTCTCGGGTCCGGGCGGAAAGGTGCTGTCCTGAGCGCCATGCTCTATGCCATGGCCCCCTGGCACGTCTTCCAGCTCTTCCATTTCAACCGCTTCCCGGTTGCGCCTGTCTATGCCCTGCTCCCGCTGCTTTTCCTGTCCGTGGAACGCATGCACAGGGACCGTCTGGGCGCCATGCTCCTGGGATCGGCCTGCCTTGCAGGGATCGCCCTCTCGCACCAGGGCTATGCGGTCTTTGCATGCATCTTCTTTGTCCTCTACACCTGTCTTCGGGCTCTTCCACCCGGAGGCTTCACGGAACGATCCCAAAAAGCGGTCTTCCTGTTTCACATGGCAGGGGCCGGCCTCCTCGGAATCGGAGCCGCCGCCTTCCTGCTCGTTCCCCATATCCTGGAGTCCCACCTGCTCCCCTTTCTCCCTTCCCTGGGAAAGGCCCAGGGGGCCAGGGGATTCCTCATGGACAACCCCTACCTGCTCACCCTCTTCGGATGGCGTCGCCAACCCATAGGCCATACCGGCTACCTCGGCATCTCCCTGTTCCTGTTCAGCCTCCTTGGCGTGGTGGGCCTGGTGAAACAGAGGCGCAAAGGTTGGGTCGCTCTCCTCACCTGCTATGCCTTCTCCTATTTCCTTGTTCTGGG
>CAZSUQ010000435.1:0-5170 GCA_964609935.1 uncultured Thermodesulfobacteriota bacterium
CATAAGCCATGGTTTTCTCCTGAGTGGATAACGACATCGAACCGTTTCGTTGTCGTTATTCATGACTTGTCGGCATCCCAAGCCAAGCAGGCCACAATGTCCTCAAGGTGCGGATCGGTCTTTTTGGGTTCTGCATCATCCTTCCGGCCGCAGCTTTCCTGTATGGCAGGCGCAACCCTTCTTGAAAGCCGTATCATTGTGGGCTGCAACGTAGACCACGGATCGAGGCTCCACGGAAAACGCACATTCTTTCAGGAAACGGGGCGCATCCGCCCATTCAGCGATCTGTATCTCACACCCGATATAGACCCTCCCCTGCAAATGATCATTGCAGAGAGGCCCCAGAAGAATCCTGTCCACTTCCCTCAGCTTGCCCCTGATCTCCACGGTTACAGGGCCGGAGGCGTGTTCCGGATTTTCTTGAGCGGGCAATATTGGAAAGGCGTTCATGTCTGAAAGATAGGTGAGACTGCCGTCCGGGCATACCCTCTGCTCTCGATCGCATGCAGTGAGAAGAAGCGCAAAAACCACAAAGACAGCGACAATGGAAACCATCATCCAAACGGTTCTTGATGGAGCATGAATGCGGTTTTCTCTGTACGTCCTCACAGGATGGCCTCAAGGGATACGATCAACATGGAACCCAGCATATAGAGAGAAGCAACCTTGTAGAGTGCAAGGTTCATCTCTTCCGATGGCCGGAGAATGCTACGAAGTGCGAATCCCATGATTCCTGCGGAGAGCAGCACGAGCAACCACATGGTTCCCCAGGACAATCCCAGCGACAACGCTGCGAGAACAATGGCAACGGCAGCCCCGAGAGACGAGAAGACCACGAGCAGCCTGGAATTCTTCTTGCCGTATACCGAGGGAATCGTGGGAATCCCCGCCATTTCGTAATCCTTGGAATAACGAATGCAGAAGGTGATGATATGCGTGGGGATCCACAAAAGGACTGCAAGGCCGAACAGGACGCCGATGAGATCCAGCTCGCCCGTCCCGAGAACCCTTCCCGCCAGGATGGGCATGCCGCCCGCAATCCCACCCCAAACGATGGACCAGGGAGTTCTTCTCTTCAGCCAGATGGTGTAGACAACCACGTCGAGGAACAGGCCGGCAAAGACCACCAGGCCATACAGGGGTGACAGGAAAAATGCCAACCCCAGCCCCAGCAGGGAAAGGATCAACCCCAGGGTAAGCGCTTCCCCCATCTTGACCTTGCCCGAAGGCAGAGGCCGACCGGCCGTACGGCCCATTTTTGCATCGATATCCCGGTCATAGATCATGTTCAGGACCGTGCTCCCGCTGATCGCCAGGAAAAGGCTTACCGCAAGCCCGAGAAGCACGTCCCAGTTGAAAACGGGGCACCGGGCGCTCATGTATCCCGCAATCCCGGTGATCATCAGCAAGCCCGTCTGATGGCTCTTGATCAACTGCCAGTAGTAGGACGCCTTCTTTTCGAAGTGTCTCGGGAACGTCCCGGAGTTCCTCTTGATTCTCATGCCCGCAACCTCATCTCTTCATCTCAATACTTGAAGAATCAACCTTGCCTCGTTATTTCGTCTCTTCACCGACATCACGCGCACATCGAAACCCGACGGTCACTCCGTAATATTCAGGGCCAGCCATATTTCTTGACCACACACGTACGTCGTACGCGTAGTTGCCGTTGCTCCCGCCGCGCATCCATCGGTAATGCATGTAGGGATAATCATCCCCGGTCCACTGCCAGATGTTTCCGGCCATATCATAGAGTCCGTAGGGGCTTCTGGCTTCCATCGTTTGATACCCGCCGTGACTTTTTCCGTTGTAGTAACCCACGGGGGTCGTCCCGCCCTGCTTCCCGAATATCTTCTCGAACGGGTCTCCGCTGCTGTAAGTATTCGCCTGCTTCCGAGAGATCTCATCACCCCAGGGGTATGCTCGTGCATCCGTACCCCTGGCGGCCTTTTCCCATTCCATTTCGGTGGGCAGGCGCCAGCCGAAAAAATCACAATAGGCTTTGGCCCCAAACCAGGAAACCATGACCATCGGATGATTTTGAAAACCGCTCTGCACGGCAAACTTCGTCCCTTCGAGTTTGACGCGCAAGCCGGGTTCGTTCAGCTTTACATGTACCTTGTCTCCTTCTTTGATCTCGAATTCATGGCGGTAATTGTCGAAATTTTCTCCGGGGTAGTACCCCACGACCGCACCCTGCTCAATCTTGATTGTTCCGGCAGACATCGCTTGGTTCAAATAATCTGCATACTGTTGATTGGTCACATTCGTAAGCATGATTTCGAAGTCATCTTCAACGCGGGCAACGTGAAGATGGGGCCCCTTATAAAACTCTCCGACAGGGACAAGAACCCATGCATCGGGATCTACCCCGGTCTCGATAAAAGGCACATCGATCCTGGTCTTTTTATGGACATCTTCACTGCATCCGAAAACAGCGAACAAGATCACAAGAACAAGAAAAGATCGGTATCGTTTCATTGTTTCACCTGCTGTTGGATCGTGTCGTGATCTTTCTGCAATGAACGGTTTCCCTTGAGCATTTCAATAAAACGCCATAACAGGAACAGGGCCAGGAGCGTCAGTGTCAAGCCCAATCCGATGTCCATCAAGACCATGAGCGCGTCGACAAAGCTTTGCTGGCCGAATTCCGACACCCCGAGACGCTTAAAGGAAAAGAACGTGGCTGAAGCGAATGCGACATCCGAACCAATGATCAGTATCCATCCAAACCATTGTCTGACTCTTCCTTTCAGGCCGACCCGGTCTGCGTAGTACATCAGGATGATGCTCGCAATGATGGTGGACAGAATATGCCAGTGACCACTGAGGGTAATCCGCTCCTCCCGTGCGGGCCACACACGGAATATCTCATCCAGTTTTGCCGCAAGAAATATTCCGATAAAGCTGCAGTTGAAGTTCATGAACACCATCTGCCACAGGGGTCCGAATTTCAGCGGATCGTGGAGCAACGCCCGGACGCCTTTGAGAAAGCCTGCTTTTTTGATGTTCTGTTCTTCCAATCGCTCACGGATCAGCTTTGTCCAGCCAAAAATGACCAACAGCAGAGCGGCGAACATGACCAGGAACGATCCCACATAGATGATCAGGTGAGCAATCATTTCGTATGGAACGACGATCCACACACCCCCCGTCACAATGATCGTTCCTGAAATCATGCAAGGCATGGCGATTTTGTGATAAATCCCCTTGAAATCCATGCCGCGCCCGACGACCAGGGTAATGGCAACCGCTATGAGTGTGAGCATGATATGAAGGTGACCGATCACCGACAGTTGCATGGGGCTCTTGTGCGGTATGCGGATCAAATCTTCCGCGAGAAAGACCTCAAAGCCGTTCCCCAGGAAAGCGCCCGGAGCCGCACCAAAAACCGCTGAACCCAGCGTAGCCACCGTCATGGTGAAAAAGGCCGCTCTTTCCAGGTCCATCCCTTTCCGGGTATGTGAATACGCCGGATCTTTAACGAAATACTCCTTGTTCCAGGGATTCAGGGCGATGGCCAGCAGGATCCCGGCAAAGAACATCAGGGACAGTCCAAACAGGTAGATCCCGTGCCAGAGGAAGTTGTGTCCGAAGTAGGCGAACCATAATCCGAAAATCATGGCTGCCATATATCCCACGGTAACTGTTCCGTTGATCATGGTTCTCTGGTGGTTCTTCATGGGCATGATGGCGGTAATGAAATAGACTTCAATGGCGATCACGGCCATGGCAATGGTGTGATAAAGGATCACGATTCGACCGACTCGCTCCAGAGGCTTGAGGTCAAAACCGAGAAGTTCTACCATAAAGTCCTTCACACCCCATTCTGCCATCGGCCCTGAAAGCGTGCCGAGAACGGCAACAACCAAAGCCGTGAAGGACATGGCCATCAGCACGAGTCCGTTCGTCGTTCGAAACAGATAGTTAAGCCAGTGGATGAGGATCTGCATGTTTCATGACCTCCGCGCACTATGCAACGACCCGGGTTACATTGGGTTCATCGTATTCATTTTCCGGAAAGCCTGTGAATACTTACTAACAAATCTGGTAAAATAAAAATGTCGAACAAACATCGTACAATCATGATTCCCTGATGATCTTGCTGAACTCCTGCCATAAAGGATCTTGCCTCTCTCTCAACGAATAAGAAAAATCGGATAATGTCCAAAAAATAACGGAAGACTGTATCATTCCAAGAAAGATTGCGGATGCAGCCTCAATATCCGTTTCCTTTCCGACACGGCCGCTATCCTTCCCTGACTGTAAAAATTCCTGGATGATATGAAGATAGTTGTTCAGTAGATTGGTGATCTTCTCTTTGATCCTTTGGTTCTGCTGCTGCAGCGATTCCGAGAAGATAATCCTCGGCATCCCCTTGTTCTGCTCAATGAATTCGAGTTGAAACCCCAGCAAGTGGTAGAGCCTGTCCACCGGGTCCTGAATGTGTCCGACACGCTCGATCAACCGATGGGTCATGGAATTCTCCAGATCCTCGATCATGAACAGAAGCATTTCGTCCTTGGAGCTAAAGTGTTTATAGAGCGCCGCGTCCGTCACACCGACCCGTTTGGCAATCTTCACCATGACCAGGTTGTGCAGACCCTCTTCGGATATGATGGCCATTGCCGCCCTGGCGATCTGTTGTTTTCGGGATAAGGAATTCTCTCTGAGCATTTCGTTTCTACGAACAGATGAAAGGGTTGCTTAGGCGACCGCCAGTTCTTCCGGTTGTGCTCCCGTGATTCGTTGAAATCTTGCCGGTGACAAGAGAACAAAGAAGAGTATCAAACTCACGATCGGTGCAATGGAGAACAGAGAGAACCTTCCCAGTTCGATGGTTGTCTCGACTGCAAGCGGGGTACCCACCATCACCTGCAGGAATGCGGCTCCGAGTCCGAGGATTCGCATCCAATCCTTTGGACGTATCAGGATGCCGGCCGTAACGATGCCCCATGCGATACTCGAGAACCAGTTCAGCCGCTGCACGAAAACGAAGAGCTCCGTCCCGATCGTCAAGATACGACTCCAGCTGGCGATCCCATTCATAAAGCACAGGACGAAACCCAATCCGGTGAACATACCAAGAACCGTATGCCCCCAGGAAAGCTTACCCACGGACTTCATGATCAGGAAGTAGAGGATCAGGTTCGGCCAGAAAAGGGTAAAG
>CAZSUQ010000436.1:0-5157 GCA_964609935.1 uncultured Thermodesulfobacteriota bacterium
CGCGAGGAAGACAAGATGCTGTACGAGACGCGCCGCATCCTGGACCTGCCCGAGGAAACCCTCCGGAAATACGACATGAGCAGCCTGCGAAAGGTGATGCACGCGGCGGCCCCCTGCCCCATCGATGTCAAGCGGAAGATCATCGAGTACTTCGGCCCCGGGGTGGTCTGGGAATACTACGGCGGTTCCGAAGGGGGCGGCACCATGATCACGGATGAAGAATGGCTCCAAAAACCCGGCAGCGTGGGAAAACCCTGGCCCATGGCCGAGGTGCGCATCTACGATGACGACAACAACCGGCTGCCTCCCGACCAGCTGGGCACCATCTATATGACCGCAGGCAGCTTCGGTTTCGAATACCACAAGGACAAGAAGAAAACCGAAGAGGCCTACGTGGAAGGTTGTTTCACCATGGGGGACATGGGGTACTTGGACGAGGACGGCTACCTGTTCATCGTGGACCGCAAGAGCGACATGATCATCTCCGGGGGCGTGAACCTCTATCCGGCCGAGATCGAAAACGTGATCCACAGCCACCCGGCGGTCCTGGATGTGGCGGTGTTCGGGGTGCCCGATGAAAAGTGGGGCGAAGCGATCAAGGCCGTGGTTCAGCTGAGCGAGGGGAAGGAGGCCACCGCCGAAGAGATCCTGCAGTGGTGCGAGGAACGCCTGTCCAAAATCAAGAAGCCCAAGAGCGTGGACTTCATGGACGAACTGCCCCGGGACATCAACGGGAAGATCTACAAGCGGAAGATCCGGGATACGTACTGGGAGGGACGCAAGTCCAAGGTCGTATGAAACCCTTCTAATAATCGCCCGGGTGCTCCGGTTCCTTCTTCAGCCAGTTGAACGGGTTCAGGAGGAACGCGAAGATCGATACTTTGAGACAGGCACCGATCAGCTTGATCATGTCCTTTGTGGTCATCGTGCACCGGACCTTCCACTTCACCGGTTCCGTGGTGTTCACCAGCAGGATGA
The DNA here is from genome assembly GCA_964609935.1 of uncultured Thermodesulfobacteriota bacterium. Classification (GTDB taxonomy): domain Bacteria; phylum Desulfobacterota; class DSWW01; order DSWW01; family DSWW01; genus CAYTRL01. The sequence continues at coordinate 979 of CAZSUQ010000436.1, forward strand.
GATGATCACCCTGTGCCTTGCATTCCTGGATCTCTGCCACCAGTTCGGTTTTTCCCAGTCCGGTCGATCTCATCAACATAGTTCATGAACTCCCGCTCGGTTCATCGAGATTGATATAGACTTGAATTATTCCTCTTCAGTGGTTTATGAGATGCTGAAACCATATCATTTTCCTCGGTCAAAATGTTCAAAAAATAATTATGCGGCTACCCACTTCGTTTCCGGTCATTGTGCGTTGAAGAGGGCAGGAATGGGAGGCCACCGGGGTAGATTCTACCCCGAATGATGAATGACGCAGAAAAAACTCTCCATGTCCCTCCCCAGTAACACCATTTTTTCATCTTCGGCCCGATTCGGGCATACCAATCCATCCATGTGTTCCTGCTGTCCGTATTCGTTCGCCCTACCGGTGTAGCTTCAAATGGGGCTGGATCAGATCCGTCAAGGAATTGTTCGACTTGAGCCGTATGAAATAGGTGATCCGGTTTGCCTCGCAGTACTCGTAGATCTCCGGCTTGCCGAATGCGGCGTCAGCACGGAGCCAGAACCTCTTGAAACGCTTACGATGTCGGGCAACGATAAAAGGCGGTATTGCGTGTAATACGCGGCAGCCAAGGTTTTACCTGTTTGCTTGCTTCCGGAACCACGCTAAGGCTGATGTTGTTCAGGGGCAATCGTGATGTAGAATAACATCTCTGTCTTCCAGTCTCGGGATATGATTTTTACAGGAATCCGTACTCAAAGGATTCCCCGTAAGATCGACCCGATCTCCGGAATCTATATCGAGATTTAGAACCAGGGGAGATATGTCGCTGATTTGATTATTCGCAAGAGAAAGCCGGGATAACTTCCCCAGGCCGGACAATGGGCCAAGATTTGAAATCCGGTTGTTACCGAGAAAAAGCTCAGCCAGATTTTCAAGAGCCGTTAAACGACTTATATCTGAAATCTGGTTGTTTCCAAGATGAAGCCACCTCAGGTTCCTCAGGTCGGCCAGGGGTCCGAGGTCGGAAACCCGGTTCCACCCAAGATGAAGCCACCTCAGGTTCAACAGCCTGGCCAGAGGGTTGAGATCCGATACCTGGTTCTCCCAAAGATCAAGGCCAGTAAGGTTTACCAGGCTTGCCAGAGGATTAAGATCCGAGATCTTGTTGGAACAAAGATCAAGCTGCGTCAGATTCACCAGGCCGGATAACGGTCCAAGATCCGAAATCCGGTTGCCGCCCAGATTGAGGCACCCCAGGTTCTTCAGCCCTTCCAGAGGACTGAGATCAGAAATCCGGTTCCAGCCAAGGGTAAGGTCTGTCAAACTTGTACAATATTCCAGGCCGCCTAAATCTGAGATCTCCATTTCAGAGGCAGTCAACAACTCCACCCCCTGAAGGTCGGAGGCATTGATATCTCCTGTAGGCCGATCAATTTTTTTCCTTATGGCTGCTTCCAAGTTGGAATCCTGAAAATTCATTCCCTTCACTCCTCCATCATCGCCATCAGAAAAAAAACGCTTGTTAAGCACAGTTTATAATTTACGCACGTTACCTGCAACCGGTCCCTGCTCGTCCTCCTTAACAGTAAACTCGACCCGGTCCCCTTCCCTGAAATCCTATGGTTTTCGGACCTATCAGGCGATCGAAATCGCCTTGTATCACACACTTGGGGCGCTACCCGAGCCCGAGGTGACCCACAAATTCTGCTGAGGAGACGAAAAATTAAACTGCAACTAATCCGAGGAACACTGCCCAACTCCTCATATATACCCCTAATTTCCGGCAATCCCCCGCGGGCTCTTCGGCGCTCGGAGGTTCTCTTCCTCGGAGTCGAGTTCCTCTTTCATGCGCTCGAACTCCTGCGCGACCTCCTTGTGGCCCTTGATCCCGAACCTGTCTCTTTGTCCATTTCTCCTTCTTCTCTCACAGCCTGTCACACAGGAATTTCCAGTTGAAGACTTTATGTATGTTCACTGTCCCTGTTTTTCGGGATCTCCGCAAGTTAGACCAAGTTCTTCAATTGTTTGCTTCGGCTTGGGTGCCGTAGCCTTCGGAGTGCGATAGCTTCAATCTGCCGAATCCGCTCTCGTGTGACGTCGAAAACTTGACCTACATCTTCCAGGGTATGATCTTTCTTCTCGCCGATACCGAAACGCATCCGGAGGATCTTTTCTTGCCGGGGGGTTAGAGAAACGAGGATCTTGCGGGTCTGTTCGGCCAAGTTGACCTCGATAACCCGGTCGGAAGGGGAAACAACGCCTTTGTCCTCGATGAAGTCTTCCAAGTGACTGGCGTCATTTTCTCCGATGGGTGTTTCCAGGGATATGGGCTCTCTTCTTCTGTTTTATCTCTTTTCGCTGGTTCGTTTCCGATCTTCTCTCCCAGCAGGTTTCCGAACATTACAGGACATTGGCCGGGTTTGTGGCTCAATCCATGGCACCCCTGATTTCGAAAGGGGATCAGGAGGGGCTTGTCCGACTCGTTCAGGACGTTCAAAAAAGTGATGAGCACCTGGAGTCGGTTTCCATATTGAACGGTGAGGGACGGTTCCTGTCCGATGGAACAGGAAGGGAAACAAAGCAGGTCTCCAACACACCTCTTCGGGCGAACACGGTCGGCACGAACCACCGAAGCATGCTCTTCCTCGGAGGAAACAAACAACCGGTTGTTCATTCCTTACGTTTCCCCATTATGGACGGAGACCGGAGGCTGGGGACCCTCCTCCTGGATGTCTCTGACAAGGCTTTTCAGCGGCACTTCCGGAAGGTCCAGCCCGTCTTCTTCATCTCTCTGGGGTGCCTGATTGTCCTTTCTTGTCTGCTTTCCGTGAAACTCACCGACAACGTGACTCGACCGGTCGTGCGACTGACCCAGCTCGCGGACGAAATCAGCCAGGGAAATCTGGATGTAAACATCAGTTTCGGCGAGCACGTCAATTGCTGGGAAATCAAGCACTGCAGGGAAAGCGGTTGTGCGGCCTATGAAAATAAAGAGGTGCAGTGCTGGTTCGTGGACGGGACCCCGTGCGAAGGATACGAACCACGGTTTCCCCAGAAACTCGGTCAGTGCAGGCGGTGCGAGGTCTATCAGGCCCATCGTGGGGATGAGATCGTGCAGCTGGCCGACTCCTTCAAACATATGACGTACAAGCTGAAGGTGTCGCAGAAGGACCTGACGCGGGCCTACAATCTCCAGAAATGCCTGATCCAGAGTTCGTTCGACGGGATTGTGGCCAGCGATGTCAACGGTGTCATTCTCATTTTCAACCGTGTTGCGGAGCAGCTCACGGGGTTCAGCGAAGAGGAAGTGGTGGGCAAGAAGACCTGGAGGAATTTTCTGGGCCCGGACCTCTTGAGGGAGATCCGCAGGGCCCACCCGGGGGGCGGCAGGACCGTGCTCCATGGATTTACACCACGGGAATCCGTCATCTTTCACCGGGATGGCAGGTTCGTACCCGTTTTGATCGGAGGCGTGTCCCTGACCCATGAAGCCCGGGAGGCGGGTTATGTGGTCTTCTTTTACGATCTGAGAGAGCTCACGCGGTTACGAAGGGACCTGATACAGTCCGAGCGGATGGCTGCGGTGGGGCAGACGGTGGCAAGCATCAGCCATTCCATCAAGAACATCCTGGATGGTCTTCGGGGCGGTGTCTTCATCGTCAATCGTGCACGGAAAAACAATGACCCGGATAAACGAAAACTGGGCTGGGAGATGATCGAGAAGAACATCGAGATTATCTCCGAACTGGTGATCGACCTGCTGAACTACTCCAAGGAGAGACAACTCGACGTTCAGAGAACCGATCCCAACAAACTTCTTCGCGACGTGTGTTCCATCATGCGGCGAAAGGCGGAGAGCAAGGGGGCACAGCTGGTCTGTGAGGGAGACGAGACGATCGAAGAAGCTTTTTTCGATCCCTTTTCCATGCACCAGTGTCTCCTCAATCTGATCTCAAACTCCCTGGATGCCGTTCCCCGGGACCGTGAGGGCAGGGTGGTGGTCAAAACCTACCGTAATGCGGAGGGGCGTCTCTGTTTCAACGTCTCCGACAACGGTATCGGCATGAGCCGGGAGGTGCAGAGTAAGATCCTCAAGGGGATGTTCAGCACAAAAGGTTCCAAAGGGACCGGTTTGGGACTCCTGGTGGTGCAGAAGGTTGTGAAAGAGCATCAGGGCACGTTTGAAGTGGAGT
>CAZSUQ010000437.1:0-5146 GCA_964609935.1 uncultured Thermodesulfobacteriota bacterium
CAAGGTGTTGCCTCCGTTGAGGTCCAACTATTCCTGCGAGGACGGTCTATCGCCCGCAGCGTAGCTCACCGCGTCCTGGATGGTACCGTCACCGTTGCCTAGAAGTATGGAAATATCGTCGCTGTATTCATTTGCCGTGGCCAGGTCCGGGAGGTTGTCTCCGTCAAGGTCCCCCACGGCTATCGAAACGGGTCTTGTCCCTGCAGCATAATCTATCCTTGTATCGAACAGTGTCTTTGCTCCCACATGATTAGGTGCAAAAAAACAGGCCAAGAACGCCACATGAAGGGATACCTTGATAAGCCTGCCTTCCACCTTCATGGTTCCCCCCCTCTATCCGGAGTGAATGCCTCGATTACTTCTGATAGTTTTTCTTGACGACCTTATTGGGAGGCACACTGTTTGCCCCCAAAAGATTTCTCTTTAAGCAATTATTCTTTTGTTTCACAAGGTAAAATATACCATATATCGAGAGCAGGCAAAATGAGTAGAAATACTCATTTTGCAATCAGCTTGGTGGTGTATACGTTCCAGGGGGTAGAAAGATAGCGGGATGTTGACTGCGAGAAATCCGGGAAGGGATCTGTGGCCATGGGGAGCCTTGATCGCGGAATTCGGTGCTTTGGGTACCCTTTTGAACATTGACAAGCCGTGCGTTCTTATTTTATGCACGTATTCGTGGACTTTAATGTAGAAAGGAAACGTCATGGAATTCCAGACGATCCACGAGATGTACGAGCACTTCGCAGAGACCCGGACCGACCTGCCCGCCTATTACGTGAAGCGCCAGGGAAGCTACGCACCCGTGTTGTGGAGGGAGTTCTGGGAGAAGATCGCCGACTTCGCCGTGGGGCTCATGGCCCTGGGCATGGAGCACCGAGACCCGGTCACCATCCTCGGGCTGACCCGTGAGGAATGGGACGTTGCGGACAAGGCGGTCATGGGCGCGGGCGGCATCTCGGTGGGTTGCTACCACTCCAACACCCCTCCCCAGGTTTATCACGTGGCCAATCACTCCGAGTCCCGGTTCTTCATCGTGGAGAACAGGGAACAGTGGGAAAAGGTGGCCCAGGTCCGGGGGGACCTGCCGCTCGTGAAGAAGTACATCCTCATGGACCCGGAAGGGATAAACGATCCTGACATCATCTCCTTTCAGGATGTGCTGAGCCTGGGGAGGGACGAAAAGAACAAGCACGAAGAAACGTTCAGGAAGCGGTTCTCCTCCGTGAGTTCGGATGACACGGCCATCATCTTCTACACCTCAGGCACCACCGGACCGCCAAAAGGCGCCATGCTCACGCACGGGAACATCCTGGATGCCTGCAGGGCCAACCGCGACATGAACGCCTTCACGGCCCAGGACCTCAGCGTCATCTGGCTTCCCATGCCCCACATCTACGGCCGCATCGCCATGATGGCGGGCACCTACGTGGGCATGAACGGCTACTATGCCGAAGGCCTGGACAAGATCCTCGAGAACTTCCAGGAGATCAGGCCGACGATCTTCTACAGCGTCCCCCGTATCTTTGAAAAGGTTTACACAAAGGTCCTGGGACAGGTGGCGGAAAGCTCGCCTGCAAAGAAGAAGATCTTCAACTGGGCGCACCGGGTGGGGCTGGAACGAAGCCGTGCTCTCCGGGAAGGCCGGCCCGTGCCCGTACTCACGGAGGTGAAGTACAAGCTTGCCGACGCCCTTGTGTTCAAGAGGGTCAGGGATCTCTTCGGGGGCAGGATCCGGACGCTCCTCTCGGGTGGTGCACCCATCTCCAGGGAGATCCTGGAGTTCTTTCACGCGGCGAACATCCTTCCCCTGGAGCTCTACGGGATCACGGAGGTGCTGCTCTGCACCATGAACGTACCGGAACGCTACCGGTTCGGCAGCGTGGGGCCTGCAGGGCCGGGTGTCCAGGTGCGGATCGCCGACGACGGGGAGATTCTCGTGAAGAGCGCGATGGTCTTCAAGGGGTACCTCAAGGAAGAGGAGAAGACGCGGGAGGCCCTGGATGAGGACGGCTGGTACCACACCGGCGACATCGGAAACCTGGACAAGGACGGGTTCCTCTGGATCACGGACCGCAAGAAAGACATCCTGATCACGGCGGGAGGCAAGAACGTTGCCCCGCAGAATATCGAAAACCTCATGAAGACGATCCCCTACATCAGCCAGGTGATGGTTTACGGGGACCGCAAGCCGTTCCTCTCCGGTCTCGTTACCCTTGACGAGGAAGAAATCAAGAAATGGGCCAGGGCCCAGGGCATCGACACCTCGGACTTCAAGGCCCTGTGCGAACATCCCAGGGTGCTGGAACGGATCGACGCCGACGTGAAGGAGAAGAACCGGGATCTGGCCAGCTACGAGCAGTTGAAGTATTTCAAGATCATACCCGAGGAGTTCTCCCAGGAGGCGGGAACGCTGACGGCCACGCTCAAGGTGCGGCGGCGGGAGGTGATCAAGCGCTACGGGGACCTTCTCGAATCCATCTACAAGAAATAAGACCAACCCTCAGGTTGCATGAACCCTCTCTGTGAGAGCCCTGGATAGCTTCCGGCAAGTTGCGGGCAATCCGCATATTGCACGAATCTTCGTTGCGAAAGTCGAGGAAGGCTTCCTGCAAGTTGCGGGTTAACCCTTGTTCCCTGCACGGGCCGCTGCGGCCTTCTTCTTGACCGCCGGCTTCCTCTTTTTCGATCCTTTGGCGCCGGCCCGGGCCTTTTTCGCGCCACGTGTCTTCGTGGGAGACGGTTGAGGGAGATCGTTCTGCTCCAGGAGCCACTGCGACAGGGGCTCGAATACCCATTCCTGGGAAATCTCGCTCACAAAGAGGTCTGCATGGGCCACCGGTACGGCTGCGGTCCCCACCCGGAGGGTGTCCTTGATGGAGGACCCCATCATTTCATAGGCGCTCAGGGCCGTGGCATCCGGTACGATCCCGTCCGCATTGGCCAGGACGATCATGAGCGGGTTTCTCGCTGCGGTCACACCCTCCGTGACATTGATGCCGTTCACGTGAAGATCGCCGGAACAGATCCACTCGGCGATCTGCCTGTTGAGGATCGGGTTCGGATCCTCCACGGTCTGAATCATCTCGTTCATCTTGGACGTGTTCACGATCTCGGGATGCATGTAGAGATGAAGGAGCTTGGGGATCTTCTTCAGGACCGGCAGACCCGCCTTTGCCAGAAGCCGCGTCCCGCGGAAACGGACCTGCCCCATGAGCCTGGGTGAGGAAAACACCGCTTTCAGGACAGGGTGGATCTCCACCCAGCGAAGGGGCGCGCCCATGGCCACCACGGATCCGAGCCTGCTCTTCTCCTTCATCACGGCCAGGTACACGAAGATGTAGCTGCCGCCGAGGCTGCATCCCACGCCGTCCACCCGGTCGGCCCTCGTCTCCGTGTGCACGAGGATATAGTCCAGGGCACAACCGAGATCGGTCACGCTGGCATCGTAGAAGCCGTACTGCCGCCGCCCCCCTTCACGCCTGGATCCGTCCTGGGCACGCAGGTTCACGGACCAGACCTCAAAGCCCCTTTCCGCCCAGTACGCCTCCATGGAAGGGCCTGAAGGGTGATAACCGAAAATAAAGGCGTTCATCCCGTATCCGGGAATAATGGCTATGGGTCTCCGGTCTCGCTGGATCTTGTCCGGCGAGTAGGTCTGCTTGAGGGACAGCAACCACCCATCCCCGTTGGGCACATAGTGTGTTCTCTGGTTCATCACATCTCCCTGGAAGTCGTGAAAGGATAGATCATAGTCTGTCCAGAGAAAACTGTCATCTTGGTTCCCCCGCAAGGGCTACCCCACACAGATGAAGTCTTCCAGTTCACGGTATCCCATTGCGGTGAGCCGCTCCCTGATGTCTTCCCGGGCTCCCCTTGTGCCCACGGCGGCCAGGAAGAAACACCCGGAGGCGTGATCCTTCAAGTCGTCATAGCCCATGACCGGAACCCCTCTGTGCTGCGTGTTGATGCGTTCCGGGTTCACGTCCACGTATCCCTCCACCCGGATCCCTTCGGCCTCGAGAAGGGCGGCCAGGCGCTTGGCCTCCCGGTTTCCAACCATGAGAACCCGCGTCTTTGGGCCCAGCCATCGGACAAGGTGATGGGCCTTGCACTTGCGGAAGGCCTCCCGTGTGTAATGTTCGGAAACCCGTGATGTTCGTTCAGGCCGATCCATCCACCAGAAAAGAAGGCGGGAGACCTTTTCGAACCGGTGTCCCTTCCGGTGGAGGCGAAGCATGAGGTCGTAGTCCTCCGGCCCCAGGGGCCGGTATCCCCCTGCCTGCAGGAGAGCCTCTTTTCGAATCATGATGGAAGGGTGAGCGAGCGCCGCCTCCACGAACATGTCCCTTGCGATCTGCTCCTGCGTGATGAGCGAGTTCATCCACGTTTCATAGGCCTGCATCCCGTCCGTGATGGGCTTTCTCGGAAAGATCCGGACCCTGCAGCCCACGGCACTGATGTCCGCCCGACTCTCCAGGTGATCCATCTGCAGGGCCAGCCTCCAGGGATGGGACACATCGTCCGCATCCATGCGGGCGATAGAGTCCCCCCGGGCCTCCTCGAGACCTGAGTTCAGTGCTTCTGCAATGCCTCGATGGGCCAGGTGCACGGCCCGGATTCGCGGGTCTTCCCGGCTCGCGGATTCCATCAGGTCCGGTGTGGAGTCCGTGGAGCCGTCATTGAGCAGGAGCAGCTCCCAGTGGGAATAGGTCTGCCTCTGAAGGCTGCGAACAGCCCTGCCAAGGGTTCGTGCATCATTGAAAACAGGCAGGAGGATGCTGACAAAAGGGGGCGGGTCAGGCATGGATGCCGTCCGTTTCATTCTTCAAAGTGGATGAAGGCGCATGATCAGTGAAGGCGAATCGGACCGATGCAGAAAGCAGGGCGGGCAGGACTCACTGGGATTCGGAAGCGTCTTTCTTTTTCTTTCGTTTCTTTTCTCCGGGCCTGGGGCGGGTCTTCCCAAAGGTTCCGCGGAAGAGTTTGCCTCGCTTGGTTCTCCTGTCTCCTTTTCCCATCTGTGCGTCCCTCTGTTTCCGTGGGGGTTTACGGCCGTTCCATTCAGGTCTGTCATGAACGGTTTATTATCCCGGATGCACCTGGATGCAATCCGGGTCCGAATGAAGAAAAAAGCGAACAGAAG
>CAZSUQ010000438.1:0-5141 GCA_964609935.1 uncultured Thermodesulfobacteriota bacterium
GTCACACAGGAACCCTTCCTGTTCGACACCTCCATTGAAGAGAACATCCGCTACGGAAGGCTGGACGCCACCGACGAGGAGATCAGGGGCGCTGCAAAGGCGGCCTTTATCCACGATCGAATCGCCTCCCTTCCCGGAGGCTACCAGACAGGGGTCGGGGATCGCGGGGCACGCCTGTCCGGCGGAGAACGCCAGCGGGTCACCATTGCTCGCGCCATCCTGAGGAACCCCTCCATTCTCATCCTGGATGAAGCCACCTCTTCCCTGGATGCGGAATCCGAGCTCTGGGTGAAAAAAGCCATCGACAACCTCATGAAGGGCCGGACAACGGTGGTGATTGCGCACCGGCTTTCCACGATCCGCAATGCAGACAAGATCGTGGTGCTTGAAGACGGACGCGTCTCCATGATTGGTGAACACGAATCATTGCTGAAGCAGGAAGGCCTGTACCGGGATCTGTGCGCCATGCAGTTCATCAAGGACAACGACACTTCCGATCAAAAGGCTCAATAATCGCCTGCCATCGTCCGAAGTAAAGGAAAAAGAAGAAGGATAGTACAAGGAGGGTTCCGGTGGATTGGTTGGCTCGCGGCGGGTTCTTCGTTGCTCCGATACTGGTGTTTTCCATGATTGCCCTCGGGATCTTTCTGGAGAGGATCTGGGTGCTCCGGAGGAGTCAGATCTTTCCCGAAGAAAGGCTGGAAGAGGTGGGTGCTCTGCTGATCAGGCGGAAGCTCAATGATGCGCAGAACCTGTGCCAGCAGATCCATTCCCCCATTGCGAGCGTGGTGCTTGCGGGCATCCAGCACATCGAAGCACCCCTCTATGTCATCAAAGAGGTCATGGAGGAGCGTGGCAAGGTGGAGGCGGTCGAGCTGAGAAAGTATGTGGGATTGATGCAGACCATTGCATCCGTGTGCCCACTGCTGGGACTGCTCGGTACCGTGAGCGGCATGATCAAGGTCTTTGACGCCATCTCCATCGAGGGGGTGGGGGATCCAGGCAGTCTTGCCAACGGCATCTCGGAGGCGCTGATATCCACGGCTGCGGGACTGTCCGTTGCCATTCCGGCATTTCTTGCTCAACGCTACCTGGCCAGCAGGGCAGACAGCCTGATCTATTCCCTCGAGGAATACTCTTCACACATGTACACCCTGCTGACGCGCGTTCACGCAGATATGGATAAATAGAGGGATCATGAACTTTCGCAGGGAAAGCCTGGAAGAAAAGGAACCCGCCATCAACCTGACGCCTTTGATGGATGTCATGTTCCTTCTTGTGATCTTCTTTGCCGTGTCCACCACCTTCAGGGTTTACCCCGGGATCTCGGTGACCCTTCCAAAGGCCCAGGTAAAGGATGTCCTCTCCGAAGAGCGTGCCATGATCGCCGTGCTCAACGCGAAAGGGGAGATCTTCCTGGACGGAAGGCCGATCCCACGAAGGAGCCTGTTGAAGATCCTGCGGGCAAGGCAGGCTGCGAACCCTTCACTGATGTTCATTCTTCAGGCAGACGAAAACGCAAAACACGGTCATGTTGTGTCTCTGATGGATGCTGCAAAACTGGCAGGCGTGTCCAAACTGGGGATCGCAACAAGGAAACCGGAAGGAAGAGCAAAAGCCCTCGGAAAGCCCTGATCAAAACACTCCCCCTGCGGCCCTCAGCCGAGCTGAAAGCGGAAAGATGCTAGCGGAGATTCTCTCCCACAAGCGCACAGAGATCGAAGAGGCCAAGAAGCGGCTGAGCATGGATGCGCTCGAAAAAAAGGTGGAGAAATGTCCGCCTCCCTGTTCGCTTCAACAGGCCATTACAGGCCAGCCGGGGCCCAAGCACCGGATCATTGCCGAGATCAAGCGGGCCTCTCCCTCCAAAGGCGTTCTTCGCAAGGACCTGGACCCCGCATCCTGGTCCGAGCGGTACCGGCGTGCCGGAGCCGTGGCTCTTTCCGTGCTCACCGATGAACGTTTTTTCCACGGGTCCCTGGAGCACCTTCTGCAGGTGCGTCATCGTGTGGACCTCCCTCTTCTCAGGAAGGACTTTCTTCTCGATCCTTACCAGGTCTATGAGGCCCTTGTACACGGTGCCGATGCGGTTCTCCTCATCGTGCGGGCCCTGCAGACGGACCTGTTGAAAAGCCTGCTCAAGGTCACCCACGAGCTGGGGATGGAAGCCCTGGTGGAGATCCACGGAGAGAGGGAACTGGACTCCGCCATGATGGCAGGAGCCCGCATCATCGGGATCAACAACCGGGACCTTGCCACCTTTCAGGTGGATGTGGGAATTACCGAGCGGCTCATGCCCCACATCCCTGAGGATGTGATCGTGGTCAGTGCATCCGGGATCCAGACGCCGGGCCATGTGGCCTCCCTGGAATCCAGGGGTGTCAAGGCCTTCCTCATCGGGGAAGCACTCGTGACCTCTCCGGATCCGGAACAGAAGCTCAAGGAGCTCGTGTCGTGACGAGAGTCAAGGTATGCGGGATCACACGTCTGAGGGATGCCCTGGCCGCGGTGAATCACGGAGCGGATGCCCTCGGCTTCGTGTTCGTTCCGGAGAGCCCAAGGTTTACTTCTGCAGACCAAGCAAAAAGAATCATCCAGAGAGTCCCTCCCTTTGTCGCTTCTGTGGGCGTATTTATGGATGCCCCCAGAGAGGAGGTTCTTGCTCATGTTCAACTCTGCGGGTTGACGGCTGTGCAGTTTCACGGAAACGAAACCCCGGAAGACTGTCGTGGTATGCCGGCTCGTGTCATTAAGGCCTTTCGGGTCAAGGGCAACAGGCTTCCGGCACGGATCACCCGCTATTCAGTGGACGCCATCCTCCTGGACACCTACCTTGCCGGCACGGCAGGAGGGACCGGACGGGTATTCCCGTGGGAAGTGGCCGTTCGGGCCAAAAAACATGGGAGGATCATCCTGGCAGGGGGACTGAATTCCCGGAACATTGAAAAGGCCATCAAGGTCGTTCGACCCTATGCCGTGGACGTCTCCTCTGGTGTGGAACAGAGCCCGGGCAAGAAGGACGTGCGGCGCATCAAAGAGTTCATCGAAAAGGCGAAGAGCCTGGGAACATGAAACAGACACCCCATGCCGTCCCCTTCACGGTGTTTTCCCTCGTCCTGGCATGCTGTTTTTTCTTTACATGCCCCTCACGGGCGGACCAGGGGACCGCTCTTCCCTCCGAGGACCCTCAGGGGTCCCTGATCCAACTCGATACAGAGCATCTCGAACTGGACGCATCCAGCTGGCAGGCCAGGGCGGAAGGGGAGGTGCGAATCCATTATGAGGGGATCACGCTGAATGCGGACGAGGCTCTCCTCGACATCGAAAAAAAGGAGAGCTTTGCAAAAGGGCACGTAAGGCTGCTTCACGGAGCGGATATCCTTACATGCGACTCCATCTTCTTCCACTGGGAATCTCAGACTGGGTTCCTTGAAAACGGGGATCTCTATGTCGAGGAGACAGGTTACCATGTACGGGCAAGCAGGATGGAGAAGACCGGCCTGGATACCTACAGCATGGAGCAGGGCACCTTTACCACCTGTGACTGCCCCTCGCCCGACGATGTGCTCCCCTGGGAAGTCAGCGCACAGGATGCGGAGGTGACCCTCGGTGGATATGCCAGGCTTCGCAAGGCCACCTTTCGTGTATTCCGAATCCCGGTGTTCTACCTTCCCAGAGGCTACCTCCCTGTCAAGCTGAATCGAGAATCAGGGTTTCTCGTCCCGAGGGTCGGCCAGTCCGGCAGCAATGGATGGAGCCTGGCGCTCCCCTATTTCTGGGCCGTGGATGCAAGCAAGGACGCAACCGTGACCCTGGAAGGACTCACCAAAAGAGGGTTCAAGCCCTCGGTGGAGGCGCGCTATCGGCCGAGCAGAGGGACAAGCGGCGAGTGGAACGGGTCCGTTTTCCAGGACCTGGAGGACAACCGTGTCCGTTACGGGCTCACCGCCACGCATGATCAGAGCCTCTCCTCCCATTTTTACGATAAACTTCACCTGAACCTTGTATCCGACAACGACTACGTGGAAGATTTTCCGGGTGAGGTGGGGAGCACGGCGGATCGCCTGCTGGAAAGCGGACTGTCCGTGGGCTACAGGTCCGAGGACGTTCACGTTGCCCTGGAATCGATCTATTCCGACCTTGTTGAAGGCCCGGGAGGGACAGCGATTGCCCAGAGAGGCCCCCAGATCTTTGCCAGCATTGTCCGCCATCCCGTGGGGATAAACGGGCTTTCCTTCTCCTGGCTCTCGGAATCCACCTACTTCTTCAATGAGGACGGGGAGGAACGGGTCCGCTCACAGTACATGCCCAGGGGATACGTCCTTGTCAATCTGCTGCCTGGATTGACCCTGCAGGGGCATGCAGGGGTCCGGGAACTCCTCTCTTCGGGAACCATGGAACCCTTTTTGCCGGACCCGTCGGCCATGCCGGGCTTCTCAACCAACGATACACGCCACCGGACGCTGGTGGAGGCAGGAGCTGAACTGCATGCAAGGCTGAGCAGGGGGTACCGGTGGGGGGCCTACCGGCTCCACCATTTTGTTCAGCCGCGCGTCCAATACCAGTGGATCCGAAAGGTGGAAGGCGAACCCTTGCCCGTGGTGATGGACGGGCTGGACGACCTGAACCGAAGAAACTGGGTTACCTACAGCCTGAGAAGCAGCTTGTGGGGGAAGCGGCTCAAAGGCCAGGAAAAGGGCGCCGGAGGGCTCCTGGCCGAGGCCTATGTCGTCCAGAGCCTGGACATTGAACAGGACCGTGAAGACTCACCGGATGCGAGGCTGTTCTCGGATATCCTCACCGCCTTGCTGATGCACCCGCGCCCCTGGCTCTCCTTTGCTGCCAACCTCCAGTTCGATCCGGAACATGGCTCTGTCCGTGTGATCGAGACCGGTGTGTCGGTTTGGGAAAAAAAGAGACGTTACGGTGCATACGCGGGGTACCTCAAGCACAAATCGCACAGGGTCGATCCCATCACCCGGGTCGAACTCGTGGATGTCTACGATCGAAATTATGCCTTTCCAGGGATCGAGCACACCCTTCGCACTCGGCTGGAGGCCAAACCGTTTACCCGGTTGACGGCGTCCCTGGATACGCTCTACCTTCTGGAGCACTCCGGTAAGATCGAAAACCATCTTTCC
>CAZSUQ010000439.1:0-5135 GCA_964609935.1 uncultured Thermodesulfobacteriota bacterium
GGATACGGGGTTCGTTTCTGCCGGCATCCGGGTAGGAAATCAAAAGGGCATTGCGTGTGGAAGGGTCGAGCACCTTGGAGTACAGGTAAGCGTCGGATCCGTAAGACAGCAAGATGGTCTTGACCCCAGCCTGTTTCAGAAGTTTCGCTTCCCATCTCCATAAAGAGGTGCTGCCGAGCGGTCCTCCGGTAAAGGGGATATGCAGGACAGAGGCGTTCCGAATGATATAGAAAAACGCGAAGAATTCCTTGCGGGACAAAAGCACCTTACGCAGAAACCCGGGTCTGATCCATTTGGGGATGCAATCCTCATAGTACATGTCAAAGTCTGACTGTCTGTTGATGGAATCGTAGTAGGAATGCATGAGGGTGAGTGAATCATAACCGGCTCTCTGCATAGCCGTTGACCAGTACTTGTTATTGATGATAGGCACAGGTCCCCACACGAGTTGATTCCGCCTTTTCGGGAGCAGTCGAACCATCATCGAGAGGAGCCATCCTCTCAAAAAGCGAGTGAACCTTCGCATGGGCTTGCTACACCTTCAATGGGTTGATGGTTGCTGAGAGGACCTTTCGTGCTTTGGAGGAAATGGTAACGAATTGAGGCATTTGTGGCAAGAAGGGATGCGAGGATTGTACAAGGAGACCTGCCAAGGAAATCCGACATGATCCCATCTCGTTCTCAACATCACCACGTTCTCGACACGGCAGGGGCACAAGGGTCAACCGGTCTCTTGCAGGATCCCCTTGTATCGCTGCTCCAGACGCGCATACGCCTCTGTACCCTATTAGGAATTGAAGGACAGCGAAGGCGGAGTGACCGAAGTTTTCACATGTACATCCGGCGAGAGAAAATCGCTCAGGGTTGAAAGGATGCCTGCAGTGTCTTCCGTCGGCCGTTGGTATTCAATCCCAATCGACCGAACACCAGGCATGGACAGTTGGCGGTCAATCGCCTCGTTGACCCTCAACTGCTGCTTGAGAACGTGTCGTACACCCACAGGTCGTTGGACACGTCGAGAATCGATTCCGACGGAGCGTTGGCTCCCACACCACCAAAAAAAATAGTTACGATCGTCCAGAGCCGTGGCCGCCATGCTGCGACGGGCACGAAACGGAACGGTTGAAAGACAGAATGGCTTCACCGATTTGCATCCCCCTTCCGCAAACATTGACAATATCAGGGTCATCTTCCATACTCTGGCATACTATATCCGGGGGACAGTGGAGACAAGGGGTCCACCCTTGAATGGATAGAATACGAATGTGATGATTTATCCTTCCCAAGAATACCCTTTTCATCCTTGAAAAGATGACGACGAACAAACAACTCAAGGTCGTTCACCTCCCAGTCAACATAGCAGGCATGGCATGGGGATTGGCGCAGGGTCAAAAAACCCTCGGCCTTCACGCAGAGGTGGTCGTCCGGGAACGAAACTATCTGGATTACCCTGCGGACCGGGTGATCTTTGAGGGCGGGAAAAGGGTTCGACGTAACCGTCGCTATGTCATCCTCCTCCGGGAGGCTTTACGCCTGCGGAAGCGGTTCGATGTTTTTCATTTTGACTTTGGAACCTCCCTGATCGACCGCTGGGAAAAGGGGAGGCCGCTCCTCGACCTTCCGATGTTTAAGAACCACGGGAAGATCGCAGTGACATACAACGGCTGTGATGCAAGACAGAAATACCCCACCATGGAAAGGGTTCCCTTTTCCGCCTGTCACAACGATGCCTGCTATGATTGTATCTGCGTGGACAAGAAGCGGGATGAGTTGAAAAGGAAACGCATCGAAAAGTTCAGTCGATACGCCGATGCCATCTTTGCCGTAAATCCGGATCTGCTCTATTTCCTGCCGGAACGCGCACAATTCCTGCCTTACACGATTGCACGATGGGACGAGATCGAGCCTGCCCCATGGGAACCCCCGACCCATGCCCTGCGAATCGTGCATGCCCCCACGAATCGAGCCGCCAAAGGCTCGGACATCATCATCCGGGCCGTAGAGGCATTGAAAGAGCGCTACGGCGAGCGCATTGATTTCAAGCTCGTGGAAAACATGTCCAACGACAAGGCCCTTGAAGCCTATGCAAAGGCGGATCTCATTATCGATCAGATCCTGATCGGATGGTACGGGGGGGTGGCCGTGGAGGTTATGAAGATGGGCAAGCCGGTCATGGCATTCATTCGGAAGGAAGACCTCGCCTTTTTGCCCCCTGGGATGGCCGCCCAATGTGAGGAGGCCGTGCTCAACGCAAGCCCGACAACGATTGAAGACGTGTTGAGCGAGGTCGTGGAGAACCCGGAGATTCTCAAGAGGTACAGGGAGGCCGCCTTTGAATACGTCCATGCATGGCACAGCCCGACCCATGTTGCAGGCGTAACCAGGGAAGCCTACGAACGATGAATACCGCAAGGCGCCTATTTCGGGCATATGGACAAGGTTGACATGCGTGAAATCCTCATCATTGCAAGGAACTTCCCCCCATACAACGACAAGGGTCGAGCAGGGGTGGGGTATGTCATCCGTGTCTTGAAATTCTGCAAGTATCTACCTTCCTTCGGGTTCAAACCCGTGGTCGTCACCGTGGACAAGAACCCCGCCCGAAAAATCGAGCCTCAAAAAGACCCCCTGCTCGAGGAGATCTCCGCAACCACGGAGATCCACTATGTGGCGGATCATCGCCTCATCCGTTATGTTGATCATTTGTCTTCGAAGAAAAAGAAGCTGAAGAGGGTCAGGAAGAGATCCCTGGCATATTGGATTCCTTTTCTCTGGGTGTCCCTGTTGAGCGGTCTCGTAAAGAACCTCTTTCACGTTATCAAGAAGCGAGTTCTCGTCCCTGATGAGGGCCTGTTGTGGAACCGGACCGTAGAGACCTTTTGTTCCCGGTTGATTCAAAAGAGAAACATCCGTTGCCTGATGACCATTTCACCCCCGAACAGCACCCACCTGGTGGGGGTAGCCCTGAAGAAGAGGTTCGAGCTCAAATGGTGTGCGGACTTCAAGGATGCATGGATCGGGAACCCTCTGTTTTCGACCCGATCTTCCGCAAGGAATGAAAGAGAGGAAAGACAGGAAAAAACGGTCCTGGAACACGCGGATATCGTCACATCCGTGAACGACCCATCGGTGGATCTCCTGAAGAGTCACACGGAAGAGAGAGCCACCCAGCGGTTTGAAACGATTTACAATGGTTTCGATCCGGATGAGCTCAACGTTCCTCCCCACCCCTACGACCGGAAGACCATCAACATTATTCACTGCGGTGTTGTTTACCCCTACCGAACCCTGGGGCCGTTTCTTCACGTCCTCACACAACGGGTCGAGAAGGGGGATCCTTTTCGCGTCTATCTCCTGGGACAGATCGAGGACAGGAATTGCTTCGATTTCCGGGATCGATACCCGGAAGTGGTTCACCTCGAGGGGGTCGCATCGCGGAGCAAAACCATCTCCATGATCAAGGGGGCGGATGTGACGCTGCTCCTGATCTCGGCCGGTGATTCCTTTGCACCCCTTTCCGGGAAGATCTTTGAGTACCTTGCTTGCGATAAACGGATCATTGGACTCGTACCGGAAGGCATTGCAAGGGATTTCATCCAGGCATCCCACATGGGTTGGACCTGTGACCTCCAGGATAAGGAAAGGATCGATGAAACGCTCGGGGATGTTTGCCGGATGTGGAAAGAGGGCTCCCTTCCCGTTGAATATCCCAGGGAGTTGAAGAGCCGGTACGACAGGAAGGTTTCAACAGGACAACTGGTAAATCTCTTCCTGGAACAGGATTAAAAGAAGTGTGTCTTTGAAGAGTGGCAAGAGGTTCACTCCCCGGAATCTCCGGACGAGGTAAATGCTGACCCTCCTTCCGAAAGGATCTCCAGCCACTGCGCCGTTGTCAGGAACCTCCACAGGTCGCTTTCCCCCCCAAAGGAGAGATCCTCCCCCCCAACGCACCTCTCCCAGGCCTGCTTGATCTTCCGCAGGGGCCTTTTCTGCAGGTATTCGTGGACAGGGTGGTCTGAAGAGGAAAGGAGGCTGTTCATCCGGTCCTTGGCATCCTCTCGCCGGAGCCAGTACTGGCCCGGCGTGGAAAATCCCATCTTGTCCCTGCGGTGATACACTCGCTCCGGCAGAACGTCCCGGGCTGCTCGATGAAGAAGGACCTTGGTCTGCTCCCCCTTGATCTTGTAGGGGTGAGGAAGCGAGAAGGCAAAATCCACCAGCCGGTAGTCCAGGTAGGGGAGGCGGGTCTCGATGGAAAAGGCCATGGAATTTCGGTCCTCGTAGTGGAGGAGGTCCACCATGGAGGTTCGTACCCCTTCGAGCATGACGGAGTTGAGGTCGTCGTAGGGATAGGGTTGCTGGAGTTCCAGGGCACAGGCAAAGCCTTGCTTGAGGGGTTGGAACTGATAGGTGTTGCCGAGCCAGGTGCGGCGGATCCATTTCCATGTCCGCTTCTCGTTCCTGGATCCGGTTCGTTCCTCCTGAAGCTCTTTCTCCTCCTTCAAGTTCTGCCATGTCTTTCCGGAGGGAGAGCGGGCAAACGCCCTCACAAGGGATCGCACCTTGTGGGCAAAGTAGAAATGATATCCCCCAAGGACCTCGTCCGCTCCCTGCCCGTCGATCAGGACCCGCACCGACGGCTGGGCCAGTTCCATCACGGCCCTCTGGGAGAGGATGGAAGGGCCGCCGGTGGGGCCGTCCTGCTCCCACGTAACGCGCCGCACGGCCTGGATGAAGTCATCGAATTCCGGGCTCGTGGTGGCCCCGATGGACTCGAAGTGTCGTGCGCTCTCCTCGATGTACCTGCTCTCATCCACGTCAGGGTATTGCGGGTAGATACAGGAAAAGGTGTAAAGACGGGAGGAAAACATGCGGGTGGCAAGTCCCACCAGTGTGGGGGAGTCAAGGCCGCCGCTCATGCAGGAGCCCACCGGAACGTCGCTTCTGTATCGCAAGCGGATGGCGTCCTCGAGGAGGCTGGTGAAGGTATCGTGGGCGTCTTCCAGGGAGGGGAGGGGGTCCTGCTCTTCCTGGTTGACATGATAATAGGGGGTTTGCTCTACGGACTCGCCGTTGGAGACCAGGGCGTAATGCCCGGGCATCAGGTGGAAGATGCCCTTGTAGAAGGTCTCCCT
>CAZSUQ010000440.1:0-5132 GCA_964609935.1 uncultured Thermodesulfobacteriota bacterium
GGCCTCCGGGCTCTTGGCCGGCAGATGCTTGAGGGCCTTGCGGAAGTAGTAAAGCGCCTTGAGATAACGGCCCGCGCACTGGTCGGCCAATCCCAGCTGATGGTAGGATTCGCCCATCTGGTTGCGCCTCCCGTAGGCCATCCCCAGGCTCCTGTGCGCGAACGACGAGTCGGGCGCCAGTTCCAGTCCCCTGCGGTAGTGTTTGATGGCCTCGTCCCAGTGACCCGTCTGGGCCTTGAGGTCCCCGAAAAAGATCTCGGCAAGGCTGTTCCCCGGCTCGTTGCGCAGAACCCGGCTCAGCAGGATTTCCGCCTCCCGGACATGCATGGAGACCCGGCCGGGCACGGGGGCGGGTTCGTTGCTGAGGATCCCCTCCAGCAGTTCCCCTGCCTGTTCCACCTGCCCGGAGAGCTGAAGGGCGCGGCCCAGGTACAGGGCGTGTTCACTCACCGAACGGTCCATGCGGTAGGCTTGTCCAAGGTAGGTTCTCGCTTTGTCCAGGTCGCCCCGCTTCAGGTAGAAGAACCCCAGCAGGAAGCGGGCATGGGCGCTCCCGGGGTTCTTGTTCATATCCTGCCGCAGCTCGGCCAGCACCCTGTCATCGTTCTCTATCCGGATCCGCGCGGTGAGCCTGGCCAGGTCAAACCCCTTCATCGGCATCCGTGTGGGCGGCGGCAGCTGAATGGCCTGAATCCAGGACTGCACTTCGTAGATCCTCTCCACGGGCAACGGATGCGTGGAGAAATATGGGGGGAGATCCGAGGCGTTCAGGCGCGCCTGGGCGTGGAACGTGTCGAACAGGGAGAGGATCCCCTCGGGTTCGTAGCCTGCCTTGTGAGAGAGCCGTATGCTGGTGCGGTCCGCTTCCCGTTCGAACTCCCGGCTGTAATGAAGCTGGGTGCTGATCTGCGTGGCCTGGGCCAGGGTCCCTACCGCGGCGGCAGACTCCCCGCCACCCAGGGTGGCGGCCAGGATGGTGGCCGCGATGACCGCAATGTTGGTCAGGTCCATCTTCTTCTGGCCGCGGATGAAATGGTTGCCCTCCACATGGCCGATTTCGTGGGCCATGACGCCGGCCAGTTCGTCCTCGTCTTCCACCTGGTTGAGCAGTCCGGCAAACGTGTAAATGTACCCGCCCGGTACGGCAAAAGCGTTCATGGTGGGGTCCCGGACCACGAAGAACCGGTACGAGATGCGGGACCCCTCGAGCTGACCCGCGATGCGCTGTCCCAGGGCCTTCACGTAGTTCAAGACCTCGGGTTCGTCCATCAGGCGCAGGACTCCGGAAGCCTCCACGGCGAATTCACGTCCGACCTTGTCCTCGTAGTTGATGCGGTCGGCGGGGGTGCGGGCGTGATAGTACGCACAGCCGGACAGGAGCATAACCAGTGAAAACAGGCCCCCCAGGATGTGGCGGAGGGCCCGGGGGGATCTCTGTTTTTGTTTTCGGAGAGGGTTGCCCGGATTCATGATGGGTGATATGTGATTGCGGGAAACGATGGTGCCTCCTCCTGAGTCGTCTCTCAGCATATATACCACAGATAGTCGGTCCGATGAAAACCGCACGGCATGCTCCTGGGCACAGAAAAAAGACGGCAATAGAGGGCATCATATTTCTTTCCCGTCACCTGGAGCAGGAAACCCGGAAAACCTAATGGATCCGGGCACTCCCGGCAGACCTGTTTTCCTCCCCGGATGACAGGCCTTCAGGTCCGTCAGAATTACTGGGCCTCCCACCCTTCGAGATCCCTGCCGCTCACAGGGAGTTGAGAAATATCTGAAACGAAACGGCAGGAACTCATAGAGACCTTGAAGAAACTGGGGTTTAAAACGGATAGGAATCCTCTCGAAAAATCGTAGAGGACGCCCGGAAGCAGGCCGAGGAATCCCTGGCCAAGGCGCGTGGTGAGGCTGACAGCATCGTGAACCGGGCTCAGGCTGACGCTGACAAGCGGATGGAGCAGCTCAATTCTTCCATGGAGATCACCGCCTCCCCAGTTTATCACCAGATCTGTATCGTCTGCTTTTCAACCTTGATACCTTGATCAACGGGGGAGCGGCTGGTGTATTATCTGCTTCACAAAATAGCAAAAAAATGAACTGTGGTTTGCACCAGCTGGATAGATTGAGAAAGGGATCATACTGGAATGAACAAATCTACAGGTCCTTGAGTTCCGGGTGGTTGGACAGGACCTTCAGAATTTGTCTTGTGCGTCGTTTCAAACGGCCATTCAGGGTCCTGGCCGTATGCTCCATGACAAAATACCCCATCTCGTGATCCTCATTGAGAAGATCGCGAAAACTGTCTGCAGACATTGCCAGGATATCAGACGGTTCAACGCATACGGCATCGGTCGTGTAAGATCCTCCGGCGAGCAGGGCCGACCAACCGAAGGAGTAACCGGGCTTGATCGACCCCAGGGAGATCGTGACCCCATCCAGGACTTCCGCCTCGACCAAGACCTTTCCACTTTTCAGTATGTAGAAGTTGTCCGCTGTCTGGCCTCTCTTGAATACGACCTCCCCCTCTTCGAACTGGCGGAACTGAGTGATCGGGAGTATCTTCGCGAGCATCCCCTCCGTCAGCTTGCCGAGCACATACACGCCTTTTAACTCTTCTATGGAAACCATGAGACATCCTCTTTACGAATCGCGATGTTTTGTTTTTTCCTTTGTATCAAGTCAGGAGAAAAACAAGGACAAAGAAAACAACGGCAACCGCTGCGCCGATTCCCACCGGCGACGCCCCGGCATTGAAGGCAGCAAGGACCCTCGTCTTCTTGGTCTCCAGTTCTTCTCCTCTTGCTCCGGCGAGCATCCAGACAGGAACCATGAAAAGAAGCGTAGCCCTTGCCGCCCCGTCCTTGGATAAACGCCCGAGGTAGCCGGACAGGCCTTGCGCAAAGACCTGATCAGCAACCCGGTTGATGCTGTTCATCCCCTTGTCCATGACCCGGTAGAAAAGCTTTCCCCCCTTCCGGTAGGTCCAGTCCGCGTCCACGTTCACACATCTCTGCTCCGCGGGGTAGATTCCGGCCAGCATGAGAAGGGTAAAGGCCAGAGCTGAAAAGAAGAGAAGCTGGGTTTGAGCCATCATATGGGCTCCGGTGTAGGGCTTGTAATCCACGGGATAGGGCAGCAGGCTGTAAAGGGGACCGGGACACGATCCTATGAAGATGCAGAGGAAGGCTGCTATGCCCATAGCCACAAGCATGTTCAGGGGAGCTTCCTTGGGCCTCATGCCCGAGTCGTGGGAGAAAAAGGCAAAGAAGGGGATCTTGATCCCTGCATGGTGAAAAACGCCGGCCGAGGCAAAGAGCAGCATGAACCACACAATCTTCATGTGGCCCCGGGCAGCTGCATCCATGACCATGGACTTGCTCACAAAGCCGCTGAAGAACGGGAATGCTGAGATGGATGCGGCCCCCACAATGCAGAAGATACAGGTGAGCGGCATGGTCTTGTACAATCCGCCCAGGTCTGTGCCGTTGATCTTTCCTGTGCGGTACATCACAGCCCCCATGGACATGAACAGGAGGGCCTTGAAGAGAATATCGTTGAAGGCGTGGGCCACGGCCCCGTTTATGGACAGGTGCGTCCCGATTCCAATGCCCACCACCATGAATCCCACCTGGTTGATCAGGCTGTAGGCAAGCACCCGCCTCAAGTCGTTCTCGATGACTGCGTAGAAGATGGGGAAACAGGTCATGACCGTGCCGATCCAGATCAGCGCGTCCGTTCCCGGGAACGCCCTTGCCAGGGCGTAGACCGCACACTTTGTGGTAAAGGCGCTCAGGAAGATGGTCCCGGTAATCGTTGCCTCCGGGTAGGCGTCGGTCAGCCAGGGGTGGAGGATGGGCCAGGCGCAATTCAGGCCGAAACCGAAAAAGATCAGATAGCTTGCCAGCCCGTTCAATCCGATGAACCCAAACTCGAGAGACCCTGTTTGATTCACCTGCAGCACGATGCCTGCCAAAAGGCAAAGGCCTCCGGCAGCGTGCACCAGGAGATACCGGTAACCCGCGCCCTGCGCTGCCTTGGTCCTGCGGGACCAGATAAGAAATATGGAAGCAACGGTGAGCATTTCCCAGAACACGAAAAAGGAAAACAGGTCTCCGGCAAAGACAACCCCCAGGGCACTCCCGGCGTAAACAAGTCCGGCCACGTGCTGCACGTCATCTTTCACATGAAGCGCGTAAATAATGGCTATGAAGGAGATCAGACAAAAAATGTAACCGAACAGGAGGCTGAGCCTGTCCACCTTGCCGAAGACGAGCTGAAAATCGAGGAATCTGACAGCCCAGTTTGTGCCCTCAGGGATGGAAATCAGGTTAACAAAGGCCAGCACCGGCAAGAGCAGCAGATAGGCGCTTTTCAGCTTTCCCCTCAGGAAAGGGACCAGCACGGCCCCGAGGATGAATATAAGTGCCGGAGGAACGTTTTCAATCATAATAGTCTTCTCGCCTCTTAACGAGGGGCCTCAGAATGTATTTTGCTGCGATGACCAGAGCCACGCAGGCCACAAATCCATACACGGCATAGAACTCGGGCCACTCCTCCCAGGGGAAATGGGGATGTTTGTGGATAAACAAATCCCAGACAAGCAAAAGGACCAGCGAGGAATAGTAGCACAGGAAAAGGATCTTCACGTTTCTCGGCTTGTCAAAGAGGTACTGTTTGGAATCCCCGGTTTTGGATTCCGGACCCGAAGCGTGGCCTCCGCCCTGTGCCCCTCCACTCCCCTGTTCCGGATTTTTATCCTGCTCTTTCATGCTTCCTTCCTCGGCTTCAACAGGGACCCAATCGTTGCGGTCCTGCCTTCGCTTCTCCCATTAGAGGGTGTTGAACAAGATGATACCCAGGTACAGGACGCCGATGGTGATCGCAATGAAAAAAACCGTCCTGTATCCCGGAACCGGTTCATGAGAAAGTTCCATGAGTTCTTCGTGTTCCTGGTGTTCTTCGTTCATGGCTTACCCCCCCGTCAGGCTCTGCACGTACGAAGCGGCCAACCGGAAAAAGGGTTGCGGGTACACAAAAAGAACCAGCGTAATCAAGGCGGTCACGGCCAGAGGCGCCACACAGAAGAACGGAGCCTCCCGCACACCGCTTTCAAACATTTCATCCTTGGG
>CAZSUQ010000441.1:0-5129 GCA_964609935.1 uncultured Thermodesulfobacteriota bacterium
GTTCAGGCGGATCGATGCCCGCGTCTGTGCCTTGCCGGCGAGCCGGATGGTCTTTTCTGCGTCAAGGTAGAGGGCGTCCGCCCCCTGTGGGCATGCGGTGAAAAAGAAATGAACGAGAATGCTTGCAACCGCGATCCTCGCCCAGGGTTCTCCCTTTGTTTGCAGGCCCGCCCTTTTCCGAGATCTCATCCGCAACATGAACAACTTTCCTGCATCGCTTCACGTGATCATCAGGAGTTGTTGAGTATAGATGTAAGGGCGTTTCTTGTCCAGCTTTCAATAAAGCTTTTTCAGGCAGACAAACAGCCAGGTTGTTAGAGCTTGAACATGACCTAAAAGGAGTGAACCCGGACCGGTGGGCCAGGTTCACTCATCGCCTCCTGAGATGATGCGATGGATCACCTCGGAGAATTCCTTGATCTTATAAGGCTTTCTCAGGTAACCCCGGAAGCCGTACGCCTGGTAATTCGCCAGAATCGCCTCGCTCGCATACCCGCTGGATGCGATCACCTTTGCATCCGGATGGAACGCTCTCAGTTCCTGTATCGCTTCCTTTCCCCCCATACCCCCTGGAATCGTCAAGTCCATGATCACCAGATCAAAGGCACAGCCCTGCTTGGATGCATCCTTGTAACAGCGGATTCCCTCCCTGCCGTCCCTGGCGAATTCCACTTCGTAACCCAGCCGATTCAGAAGGTGTCCCACTGATCTTCGGATCATGTCATCGTCGTCCACCAGGAGAATCCTGCCCTCACCCTTGACAGGCCCTCCTTCTGCCACCGCTTCTTCCGCGGCCGTCTTTCCCGAAGCCGGCAGGTAGACCGAGAACACGGTTTCCGCGCCTGTTCCCATGTCAACCTGTAGACACCCGTCGTGGTTTTTCACGATGGACAGACAGCTCGTAAGCCCGAGACCGCTTCCCTTCTGTTTGGTGGTGAAGAACGGATCAAAGATCTTCTCCCGGTATTCATCCGGAATGCCGATTCCCTGGTCCTTCACGCTGATCCGCACGTATCGTCCCGGTTCCAGGCCGGGGTGGCTCTGACCGTCCACCTTTACGTTCCCGGCCGAAAGGATGATGATCCCTCCCTCTGCCATGGCCTGATCGGCGTTGATCACCAGGTTCTGCACCACCTGTGCGATCTGGCCCTCATCCGCCTCCACCAGCCAGAGGTCCTCATCGATGGAGAACTCACAACGGACATTGGAGCCGCTCAGGGTAAACTCCGCGGTTTCCTTCAGCAGGCGAGGGAGGGCGGTCGTCTTTCTTACAGGCATTCCGCCCTTGGTAAAGGAGAGCAACTGCTGTGTCAGGTTCCTCGCTCGCAGGGACGCCCTCTCTGCATCGGCCAGCATCCGGGACATATCCTCCTGCAAGTCCCCGTAAACCCTGGCCATGGAAAGATTCGAAAGGATGGTGGTCAGGATGTTGTTGAAGTCGTGTGCAACCCCACCGGCCAGCAGGTTCAGGGATTCGAGTTTTTGAGTCCGAAGGAGCTCCTCTTCCATCCGCTTTCTCTCCGTAACGTCGCGCACCACACCGAAAACGCATTTTCGCTTTCCAAGCGTGGCCTGGATGAGGTTGACCTCGCCCCAGAAGACGTTACCGCCCTTCTCTTGCATGCGCGCTTCATGGAGAAAGGATCCTCCAGGCTCCGGTTCCCGGATCCAGGACCAGCCCCCCCCTTTTGGAGCGGATCCCTGAAACGGACCGATGAGGGGCCCGACCCCACGCTTCAAAAGCTCTTCCCTTGGGTATCCGTACAGATGCAGGCTCGACGGTTCACATCCAGTACCTCGTCGGTCTCCGGGCTGTAGATGAAGATCGCATCGTTGACGCTGTTGAATACCTGCATGTAGTTGCTCTGAAAGGTGCTCAACCGGTTCCCGAGGGCCATGACGAGGAG
The DNA here is from genome assembly GCA_964609935.1 of uncultured Thermodesulfobacteriota bacterium. Lineage (GTDB taxonomy): Bacteria > Desulfobacterota > DSWW01 > DSWW01 > DSWW01 > CAYTRL01. The sequence goes on from CAZSUQ010000441.1 coordinate 1,908, forward strand.
GAGGATCCCCCCGAGAAATGCAAGGGGTCCCATTCCGAACGTCCACAGGCTCAACCCCATGAAGCCGAACGCCATGAGGAGGAACAGAAGCCCGCCCACCATGCTGAAGACCATGACAAAGTAAAAGGGCCTGGCTGCCTCGTAGCGGTCCCTCAAGCGGAGAATGCATGCATACAATGCAAGCAGGAAGCTGAAAAAGGCCAGAACAGCCACCAGGACATTGGCAAAATAAGAATGAAGGAATGTCAGCACAACCAGCCCGAACGCAAGCAGGGCCATCCATCGGAACAGGCGATCCAGCCTGGGCATGTTCGCCCTGGAATCGACGAATCTTCGGGTAAAGAGCAATCCCCACAGAACACAAAGGCTGCCGAAGAAGGGGGAGGCCAGCTTTTCGATCCACGGACTTTCAGGCCAGAGGAAGAGGGAGGCCAGGCCGAAGTTCGAGGCCATGAACATCCCGAGGCTCACGATGAAACAGGCGAGAAAGAGATAGTCGCGATCCCTCGTGGGAAAAAACACCATCAGGTTGGAAAGTACGACGGTCAGGAAGGCTCCCGCAAAGAGGAAGAACAGGTTCAGGTTCCGCTGCTCGTTCTTCAGGCACGCCTCGGGTGTGGAGAGGTGCAGGTCCACCACGAGGGCGGTTTCCGACGCCAGGCGCATGTAACAGGTCTTCCGGGCACCGGGTTCAAGGGTCAGGGGATAAGCATGCGTCCTGAGCTTCATGATCTTCCGTGAAAAGGGAACCGCCTTTCCGCCCTGTAGAAGATCGAACGTCCCGTCCCCCCCGGGGACATACAGGTCCGCATGCTCGATGGAGGGAACATTCAATACCAGGATCCACCTTCCGGAAGGGCCGGTATCCCTGTTCTCCACCGAGAAACGGATCCATGCAGCTGCCCGGGTGAATCCCAGGCTCAATCCCTTCTTCGTGTTCGGAATGAACGCCTGCGCGAGTGGACCGGAGGAAACGTCTTCAATCGTCCGTTGCCCGCCGGGGTCCATCCATACCTGGAGATAGGGGGCAACATTGTATGATTCAGTTCCCTCCCCCACCGTAAGCAAAGGGTTTTTCGCTGCCTGGGCCGGGAGGCAAAGAGGAGCGACCAGGAAGAGAAGAATCGGAAAAAAGTGACGTGCCATCATAGACCGATCAAAGTCTTTATGGATCTATTTTCCGGTGGATCCCATTGATGAAAACGCAACCGATCCAGGGGGATATTAGAATGTTATTATAGCAATTCTATCTCATCAAAAGGATTATTCAAAATAGAATTTAAAAAAACGGGAGGGGATCCCCGGGGCAACATGGAGGGGTTCATGCATTGTTTGCACTCAATGAGGATCTAACCTATGGTGGGCCTTGCCCACATATTGGAGGAACAGGAGGAAATCCATGGACAGGCCGAAGATTTGCGTAGTTGGTGCGTGCAACCTGGATCTCATCAGCTATGTGCCCCGGCTGCCCCGGCTGGGGGAGACGCTGCACGGGACGCGTTTTCAAATGGGGTTTGGGGGCAAAGGCGCCAACCAGGCCGTGATGGCGGCCAAGCTGGGGGGTGACGTGGCCATGGTCACCAAGCTGGGCCAGGATGTCTTCGGTAGGGACACACAGGACAATTTCGAGCGCTGGAACGTAAACACGGACCACGTGCACTTCACGGACCAGGCCTTTTCTGGCGTGGCCCCCATCTCTGTGGACCCGGAGGGACACAACTCCATCGTGATCGTCACCGGTGCGAACGACCTGCTCACCGAAGAGGAGATCGAGGCTGCACGATCCGTCATCTCCGAGGCAAAGATCCTGGTCTGCCAGCTGGAGGTCCCCCTGGACACCTCCCTGGCCGCGCTCCGCATCGCCCGGCAGGAGGGTGTAACCACCATCTTCAATCCGGCACCGGCACGAGAAGGCCTTCCCGACGAACTCCACCGGCTGAGTGACATCTTCTGCCCCAACGAAAGCGAAACCGAGCTGCTCACCGGCATGAAGGTGGAAACCATGGAAGAGGCTGAAGCCGCGGCACGCGCCCTGTTGAACAAGGGGGCCGGCACCGTCATCCTCACCCTTGGGGAAAGAGGGAGCCTCCTGGTAACGGAGAACACCTCCGAGCATGTTCCGGTCCAACCGGTGAAGGCCGTTGACACAACCGGAGCCGGGGATTCCTTCGTGGGCAGCCTGGCCTTCTTTCTGGCCGCTGGAGAGCCGGTCGTCCAGGCCATGAAACGCGCCAATGACATTGCAGCCGTGAGCGTGCAGTCCCCGGGCACACAGACGAGCTTCCCGGATGCAAAGGATCTTCCCGATGAGATCATCGGCCCTTTCGGTGGCGAAAGGCTAAAGGGGGCGGGAGACGAGGCACCCGCAGACAAGGGACCCGGTCTCTCCCCGGCTGAAATGGCTGCACGCATCGATCACACCCTGCTCAAGCCCGATGCGCCCCTGGATGCCCTGGACAAGCTGTGCCATGAGGCGGTCCGTTACGGCTTCAAGTCCGTGTGCGTCCATTCGGGCCGTGTGGCCCATGTCGCGGAAAAACTGCGGGGGTCGGAGGTGAAGGCATGCACGGTTGTGGGGTTCCCCTTTGGTGCTGTGGACAGCCGCGTCAAGGCCTTTGAAGCTCAACGGGCCATTGAAGACGGTGCCACTGAACTGGACATGGTGCTGGACATAGGCGCGCTGAAATCCGGCGACCTGAAAGCCGTGGAGGAGGATATCCTGGCCGTCCGTGGGGCGGCACCGAAACCCACGGTGCTGAAGGTCATCATTGAAGCCTGCCTCTTAACGGACGAGGAAAAGGTTGAGGCCTGCAGGGCGGCCCAGGAGGCGGGAGCGGATTTCGTGAAAACGAGCACCGGGTTTTCGGACGCAGGAGCAACCGTGGAGGATGTGGCCCTGATGTGGAAGACCGTGGGCCCCGGGATGGGGGTAAAGGCCAGCGGCGGCATCAAGGACTTCACCACCGCGGCAGCCATGATCGCGGCCGGGGCGGACAGGATCGGGGCCGGGGCCGGGGTGGAAATTGTTGAAAGCGCTTCCGATGCACAGAAGGGTTCATGACTCCTGCTAAACGAGAATCCCGTTCCCGCCGATAGATACAATATATATACTCGGCCTGCCTCTTTCTCTGATCCGGAAAGATCCTGCGGCAACAGCGGACAAACGCAGCTGAAACACCCATGGGCTGAGGATCTTCGTTACCCAGTCCTTAATGGGTCAGG